>JAITVX010000083.1 GCA_031285575.1 Bacteroidales bacterium | reverse complement strand
ATGTAAGACTGCCCTGTGCTTCGGAAAACAGTCTGACATTTACTCGTATTGTGCCTGTGTGAGTTCCATGGCACAATATTGCCTGATATTATACTAACACGCCGTACGCCATATATTTTCTTGTGGAACTTAATTTCGTTGTTTTTAATGGAATTTTGCCTTTAATCATTTCATCTTATCCAAATTTACTTGAAACTATTGGGCCAATTTCAAGTATAAGCACAACTGTTGCTATTACGATTTCATATTGGACGTGATCAAAAACACTGTATTGACATGGTCGGATTGTGGTTTAAATCAGTTAACGAGCTTTAGCATGTTCAACAACACCGTGCTGATAACTCTGAATTGTCTCAATAACAATTTAACCGCCGAAGGCGGCAAGCCTAACGAGACTCTCCGCCGGGCTTTTGAGGAACCGTGCGGGGGCTTTGTTTGTATTAATTTTGAAAACAGGAAACGTTTTGCATAAAATTTCGTGCGTTTGTGCTGGACATGATGCAAAATACATGGTAAACCTTCGTTAATTTATGTACATTTGCAAGAATTTTGAAACACGATAAAATAATACAGATATGATACCTGCTGTTCTGATTACCGACCCTGTTTCTGCCGATGTTGAGGTTGTAACCTCGTGGTTCGAGTTGCTTGTAAAGGGTGGGGTAATAATGATACCCATTCTACTGCTATCGTTATTAAGTGTTTATCTGTTTATCGAGCGCTTTTCATATATCAGGCAGATGACAAGGATTGACGGCGATTCAATAAACAACATTCTACAGAAAATGCGAAGCGCCCGGGTATCAGAAGCCATCACTGATGCACAAAACGACAATACTGCAACAGGCAGAATTATTCTGAGCGGCCTAGGCAAGGCAGACAAGCCGGTGCAGGAGATTGAAAGCATTCTGGAATCGACAACAAACCTGGAGATTACGAAAATGGAGAAAAACACGGGCTATCTTGGCTTAATAGCCGGAATTGCGCCAATGCTCGGATTTATCGGAACAATATCGGGTGTTATAAAAATATTTTACAATATTTCACTGGCCGATAACATAAGTATCGGAATTATTGCAGGAGGACTGTACCAGAAAATGATATGCAGCGGAGCAGGGCTTATTGTGGGTGTAATTGCATATTCGTGCTATCATTACCTGCAGATGGAGATAGACCGCTACACGATAAGGCTTCAGGAAAACTTGCTTAACTTCTTAAAAGAGCTGTAATATGAAAATCAGGAGAAACAGGCGCTTTTCGCCCGAAGTAAGCACATCGTCGTTGAACGACATAATGTTTTTTCTTCTTCTGTTTTTTCTTATCATATCGACGCTCAGCAACCCTAATGTAATAAAAATACTGCTCCCCACCGCAAATGCCGCACAGAACATAAGCAAGCAGCAGATAAGCCTTACCGTTACCGCCGACAGAAGGTATTTTATTAACCAGGCAGAAATAAACGCAAGCGAACTCGAACAGGCTCTGGTCAACTCAACGCAGGGTATTGAAGGGCCAACCGTTGTTCTAAGGTTTGCCAGCAGTCTTAACGTGCAGGATCTTGTTGACGTACTGGAAACAGGAGTACGGCTCAACATCAAGATGGTTATGGCTACCGACAAGCCATAAAATCAATATCGAAGTCTCATTCTTTTTTACCGCTACATGTGTAGCGGTAAAAAAGAATATCCCCGACAGTACCACTACACATATAGCAGTTTAAAAAAATAAAAACATATCTGTATGTCCATTATGTGCACACAGGAAATTATATTTTTGCAGGCATTACCCGGCACAAATACGGTAAAACGGTTCATACATAAATAAAATAAATCACCGGCATACCGGCAATGTTACTGCTCGCCACCATGCTGCAACAGAGCCGGCAGGCAGCAGAGCGAAAGACTCATATCTCGCAGCGTGGCACTTACATGCACGATAGACAGGCTGGCTCAAAGCTACGAATACATGAAACTGTTCATGGGGGCGTCTGCAGAACTGGATGAGTATGTGGTAAAAATAGGAGCAAGCAACTACACATTGCCGAACAAGGCGATACTTATACATACGCCCGACAAGGAACTGACTTCAGCCGTAAAATATCTTGAAGACAATTTTTATTTGCCCGATGACGCCAATGCACGCGAAGCGGTAATGCAGAAACTGTGTTTTGGTGTTCCGAACATCATTAACGCGCAGTATGAAGTGATGGCGGTAGCAGCTGTCGGCATACTGTCAACAGGGGAATTGATCCGTCATGACGGCGATTTTGCAGGAACCACATACGTCGTGCTGATATACGACAGCTACGGCAGTGTGACCACCTTCCGGAAATCGGGCGAAGGCGTAGTATCTGCCTACTCCTCATTTATTTCTCTTACCGGTGAACTGAAAAAGGCAGCAGCCGGCGAAACAGTAACTGAGTATCTTTCAAAAATGTTCAATGCCGACAAAATTGAAGTTGAATACGTTGACGGAGATGGCATAGAGAAATACAGGTAGCCGGAATAATATAAAATGCAATTGCACCCCTTTTTTAATAATATTGTATGGTACGATGCAACTACTGTTTAAAATAAAACAGTAGTTCTTAAAGAAAAAAGAGATGTAAACCACTATTTTTTTTGATTATGGAAGAGTGCGTACAAAATATGAAAAAGCATGTTGCTGCAGTAGAAATTATTTCATATATGCTTCGGAATACTTGTCATTATGATGGCGGCTACTGTTTTTGCAGGTTATAATTGTTTATTGATTACTTGCAACACATTTGTGACATAAGCTTGTAGAATATTGGATATCAACAATAAATATCTTTGAAATTGGGAAAAAAGGAAAATACAGGAAAAAGCAGCAGATGGCTCGAATATGAGTTGAATCGGAAATATCCTCCCAATTACAGGACACTTAATCTTTGATGCAGAGGTTCGTAACCATCAATCAGGGAACAGGGAGTTTTTTCTGCTTCCTAAAAAAATTCACTTAGCACCTCTAATTTAATATTTTGCCTAAAAAGTATATCTACGTAAAATTACGCAAACTGATTTTTTTCAACGGGGGCGTTTTTACGTTGTTTAGGGGTATTAAAACTCAATTTTCCGAAGATAATAGCTAATGCATGAAGGCTGTCATCACAACCAAACCCGTCAGGAAAAAACCGGGAGGTGTAAATGCCTTTTAAAAATTATATATTACTTTTGCATGTTTTAATGAAGATTGAACTGATGAAAAGAATTAAAGTAAAAGAGGCGCTTGCTTCGCACGAAACCGGCACAGATATTTTGGTAAAGGGATGGGTGAGAACAAAAAGGGGAAACAAAAACATTTCGTTTATTGCCCTTAACGATGGCTCGACGATAAACAATATACAGATTGTTACCGATACACAGACTTTTGATGAAAACCTTATTAAGGATATCACAACCGGTGCATGTATTGCCGTTAGTGGAAAGCTTGTAGAATCGCAGGGACAGGGGCAAAAGGTGGAAATAATTGCTTCGGATATTGAACTATACGGGAAATGCGACGCCGAAACCTATCCTTTGCAGAAAAAGGGGCACTCGATGGAGTTTTTAAGGGAAAACGCACACCTGCGGTTCCGTACAAATACTTTCGGTGCAGTGTTCAGAATAAGACATTCGATGGCATACGCAATTCATAAATATTTTAACGATAAGGGTTTTTATTATCTTCACACGCCAATCATTACGGCAAGTGACTGCGAAGGTGCCGGCGAAATGTTTCGCGTAACTGCTTTCGATCTTAAAAATGTTCCGGTGATTCCGGAAACAGGTAAGGTTGATTTTAAAAGCGACTTTTATGGCAAGGAGACGCATCTTACTGTCTCGGGGCAGCTTGAAGGCGAACTTGGGGCGCTGGCGCTTGGCGAAATATATACTTTTGGCCCTACGTTCCGCGCCGAAAACTCAAATACCCCGCGCCACCTGTCGGAATTCTGGATGATAGAGCCGGAAATGGCGTTTTATAACATTACCGACAACATGGATTTGGCTGAAGATTTTGTAAAATATCTTATACGGTACGCCATCGAAAATTGCAGTGAAGACCTTGAGTTTTTAAATTCGATGATTGACAAGGGGCTTATTGAAAGACTCAACTTTGTGCTAAACAACAGTTTTATCAGAGCAACATATACCGAAGCGGTTGAAATTCTTATCGCAGCCGGCCGGAAATGGGAATATCCCGTTGCCTGGGGGCGCGATCTGCAGGCCGAACATGAACGGTATCTGGTTGAAGAACACTTTAAACAACCTGTAATACTTACCAACTACCCGAAAGACATTAAGGCGTTTTACATGAAACAGAACGACGACAGAAAAACGGTTAAGGCAATGGACGTTCTGTTTCCGGGAATTGGGGAAATAATAGGAGGGTCGCAGCGGGAAGAAAATATAGACAGGCTGCTTGCCCGAATAAAAGAGATGAAACTGCCGGAAAAAGACCTCTGGTGGTATATCGACACAAGGCGGTTCGGTTCTGCCCCGCACAGCGGATTTGGGCTCGGATTCGAAAGGCTTATGCTGTTTGTTACCGGAATGTCGAACATACGCGACGTAATACCGTTTCCGAGAACACCTAAAAATGCCGAATTTTAATCTGTAATTCAACTCCGTGTGAAATGTTAAATCAGAGACTTCAGCAAAAGCTTCTTCAAAAACTTGCGCCACAACAGATTCAGATGATCAAGTTGCTGGAGATACCTACAATGCAGATTGAAGAAAGAATAAAAAAAGAATTGGAAGAAAATCCAGCCCTTGAAGAAGGCGCAGAATATGAAGAAATGACAGACGAAACGGAAATGGAAGAGCGGGAAGAAGAAAAAGACCGCGACAGTGAAGAATTTACACTTGACGATTATATTGACGACGACGATATTCCCGACTACCGGCTTCAGGCAAAAAACACAAGCAGAGACGATGACAGAAAAAACGAAATACCCTTCTCGGCGGGATATTCGTTTCATGAATACCTTTTATCGCAGCTCGGTTTCAGGGAACTTACCGACAAACAGAGGATACTGGGAGAGTATATTATAGGTAACATTGACGAAGACGGTTATTTAAGGCGCGAACTTGCAAATATTGTCGATGACCTGGCTTTTTTGCAAAACATGGAAACCACCGAAAAGGAACTTGAAGATACACTGAAAATTATTCAGGACCTTGAACCTGCCGGAGTTGGCGCAAGAACGCTGCAGGAATCGCTTTGTTTTCAGATAGAAAGGAAAGACATGGCACAACCGTCGGTGCAGCTTGCGCATGTTATTTTGAAGTCGTGTTTCGACGAATTCAGCAAAAGGCATTACGACAAAATTACAGTCCGTCTCGATGTGTCGGAAAATGAACTTAAAAAGGCTATTGGGGAGATTCTGAAACTGAACCCGAAGCCTGGAGGAATATACAGCGATCCGTTCAGTAAATCGTCGCAAGCCATTATTCCCGATTTTATTCTCGACCTTACGGAGGATGGCTTTGAATTGCACCTTAACTCACGAAATATGCCTGAGCTGAGGCTTAGTCCGGTGTATAGCGACATGCTTCAGGAGTATGGAAAAGACAGGAACCGTAAAAAGGATATGAAGGAAGCTGTTCTGTTTGTGAGGCAAAAGATTGATGCAGCCAAGTGGTTTATCGATGCGGTAAAGCAGCGACAGTCCACGCTCCTTTTAGCAATGAGTGCAGTACTTGAGTATCAGAAAGAATATTTCATTGACGGCGATGAAACAAAGTTGAGACCCATGATACTGAAAGACGTTGCAGATATGACCGGCCTGGATATTTCAACGGTTTCGAGGGTGGCAAACAGTAAGTTTATTCAAACGCACTTTGGTATTCTGCCCCTGAAATACTTCTTTTCGGAAGGGCTTCAGACCGATACCGGCGAAGAGGTTTCGACAAGGGAAATAAAACGGATACTGCAGGACTGTGTTTACAATGAGACGAAAAGAAAACCTCTGACCGACGAGCGGCTGACGGAAATACTGCAGGAAAAAGGATATCAGATTGCCCGGCGCACTGTGGCAAAATATCGAGAACAGCTTAATATTCCGGTTGCAAGACTGAGAAAGGAGATTTGATGGACGAAGTAAAGCTTGAAAATTCGCTGGATAAAACAGCAAAAACAGCGTCGGCTGTTTTACATCCAATATTCATACCGCTCTACGGGTTGATGCTTGTTTTTTCGCTTCCAACTCTTTATGGCTACATTCCGTTTCCTGTG
This sequence comes from Bacteroidales bacterium, assembly GCA_031285575.1. Classification (GTDB taxonomy): domain Bacteria; phylum Bacteroidota; class Bacteroidia; order Bacteroidales; family VadinHA17; genus LD21. The sequence goes on along the minus strand of JAITVX010000083.1, from coordinate 1,582 downwards.
AAAAAGCTGCTGGTTATTATGATACTGGTGAATAATATTGCACTTCCGCTGTTTATGCTGCTTTTCCTGAAAGCAAAACGCCATATAATGTCGTGGGAAATGGAAAGCAGAAGGGAGAGGATGCTTCCTCTGTTTTTCGTTACACTGCTTTATGCCATAACGTCGTATATCGTAATAAAATACCCGACGCCGATTTTTATAAAGACATATTTTATAGGAGTATTCTTCATATCGGCATCAATTACCATTATAAATAACTGGTGGAAGATATCGATTCACGCCGCAGGCATGGGAGCTCTGACGGCATTGGCGCTGATACTGTCGTTGAGGATGTATAGCGTTACAGCCTTGCCACTGATGGCGGTAGTAACACTGTCGGGAGTGGTGCTCTTTTCGAGGCTCAGGCTCAATTACCACACTCCGGCACAGGTATGGTGCGGTTTTTTACTCGGATTCGCCGGACTTGATGTTATTTGCAGGCTGCTTTAGCATCGGAGCCTGCCAGGGTTACGTGCCAATGTTCAACGACCGGTTTCTGATAAGTTGTTGGTTCAACAGATCTCTTCGGGACGATGCAGATCGTCACCGCATGCTGTGATACACCATCACCGCATAGTGTGATACACCCTCACAGCATGCTGTGATGGTGTATCACACTATGCGGTGACGAACATATGACATTTAATGCTCAGCAGTTGCCATGTAGTGCCGTCGTTTGGCTTCTTCCTGACGTGGTTGTGAGAAGTTGCTTACACGTTTCATGTAACCGATGATGCGGGTCAGGTAATCAATATTTTCACTTTTGCAAACAGGGCATGCACCCAGGTTTCGCTTGTCAATATGCCCGCAGTCGTTACAAACCGTATTCGGAATGTTGAACGTAAAATAGTTGCATCCCTCCTGCGTGGCTACACGCAGCAGTTGCCGGTACTGCTCTCTGCTCAGATGTTCTTCCATATTGAGGTGCAGTGCAGAACCGCCGGTAAGATGTTCAATATATTTACGTCCGTGAAGACGGAATTTATCTACAATATTGAGCGTCTTGTCTTCCACAATGAAAAAATAACTGTTGTAGCAGTCTCGTGGCACGCGATAACCTGCCTCCCTGTCCCATTTGGCATGTTTTACGCCCACGTTTTCGGCCGGAATCATTTCGCAGTTGAACATTATATCCTTTGTCCGGTATTTTTTATTATATCGCTCAACAACCCCAAGCGTCTGCTGAACAAACTCTGTGTAGCGGGGATTATCGTTTATGTCGATTCCCAGGAACTCGGCGGCCTCCACCATGCCGTTCACGCCGATGGTAAGATACTGGCGGGCAAGGCTGATGTATCCGGCATCGAACAGCGGAAGCATACCTTTCTGCTGCATGTATTTCAGGTTTTCGTTGTATGCCAGCTGTACTTTGTGCGCCAAATCGACCACCTCTTCAAGGAAGAACGGAAACAGTACACCTTTAATGGCGGCATGTTGAATGCAGCGGTTAAGGTTGATGGTAAGCACGCTTTTTGAACCTGTTGAAACGCCACCAGCTCCCAGAGTATAGCTGAATCCATTGTCCTGAATTTCGTTGCGAAGG
>JAITVX010000060.1 GCA_031285575.1 Bacteroidales bacterium | reverse complement strand
AAGGCTGCCGACTGCAGCGGCTTTGTGCAGAATGTTTACTTCCGTAACGGAATAATACTGAGCCGCGACGCTTCGCTTCAGGCGCTGCACGGCGAAAACATAGACATATCCGGCAGCTTCGACAGCCTGCAGAAAGGCGACCTGCTTTTTTTCGGCACAATGCGCGATTCGGTGCCGAGAGTAACGCATGTAGCCATTTATAAAGGCAACGGCGAGTATATACACTCGTCGGGAATGGTGCGGGTTAACAGCCTCGATACTGCAAGGGCAGATTTCAGCAACACACGCAGAAGCTCGCTGCTGCTTGCAAGGAGAATTATCGGCAATGTTTCGACAGAAGGAATAACAGCGGTAAAAAACCATCAATTATATTAAAAAAACGGATGAATGGCCGGAAGAAGAGAATTTATAAAACAGGCAGGAATAATATCGGTAGCGGCAGGCCTTGCAGGCTATGGCTGCAGTAACAGGAAAAACAACGCAACAGGCAAATCGGCAAAAGGAATGATACTGACATTTAAACCATACGAGGTTGAACTGAAACATGTTTTCACAATTGCCGGCAGTTCGCGCAGAACTACGCCGGTAATGCTCACCGAAATTGAATTTGACGGAATTACAGGCTATGGCGAAGCCTCAATGCCGCCATACCTTGGCGAAAGCCATGAAACAGTCAGCGCCTTTCTGCAGAAAGTTGACCTGTCGGGGTTTAACGACCCGTTTCTGATGGAAGACATACTCGACTATGTCGATGGCATTGCCCCGGGCAATTACGCGGCAAAGGCTTCGGTCGATATTGCGCTTCACGACCTGGTGGGAAAGATTGTCAACCAGCCATGGTACAGGATATGGGGGCTTAATCCGGATAAAACGCCCGGTACGTCTTTCACAATCGGCATCGACACCCCCGATGTTGTAAGGCAAAAAGTGCATGAGGCCGCAGAGTTTAATATTCTGAAAGTAAAGCTCGGCCAGGATAACGACAGGGAGATGATTGAAACCATCCGCAGCGTTACCGATGTGCCGTTATGCGTTGACGTTAACCAGGGCTGGAAGGAAAAAACGGCTGCACTCGACATGATTCACTGGCTTGCTGAACGCAACGTTGTGTTTGTTGAACAGCCTCTGCCCGCAAACCTGATTGACGATAACGCATGGCTTACCGGCGAAAGCCCGTTGCCGGTAATAGCCGACGAATCGGTGCAGACGGCAGCCGATATTAAATCGGCCTATGGCGTTTACAGCGGCATAAACATAAAACTCATGAAATGCGGCGGAATGAGAGCTGCGCTTAAAATGATAAATACGGCCAGATCTCTCGGCATGAAAGTGATGATGGGCTGCATGACCGAAACGTCGTGTGCAATAAGCGCGGCAACCCAGCTTTCGCCATTAATCGACTGGGCCGACCTCGACGGGAACCTGCTTATATCGAACGACGTGTTCGACGGAGTAAAGGTAAACAGGGGAAAACTTGTTTTAAACAGCCGTCCGGGTATTGGCGTTCAGAAACTGTAACTAAAAGAGCAGTGGATATTATTTTTTTTAACTGTACATAAATATTAACAACTATGGAATTGCAACTGCCTGTTTTTACAGGAATACCGTTTGTGCTGATGCTTGGCTGCATTGCGGTACTGCCTTTGTTTGCCGAGCATTTTTGGGAAAGCAATAAAAACAAACTGATTATAGCCCTTATATTTGGCATACCCACGGCGCTGTATATGATGCTTCAGGGCGGAACGGCTGCAGTTGAACATACCGTTCTGTTCGACTACGTTCCGTTTATCATACTGCTTGGCAGCCTGTTTGTAATAACCGGCGGAATATTCATCGATGCCGACTATATTGCTTCGCCCAAAACGAATACTTTGATACTGCTTGTCGGCGGACTGCTTGCTTCGTTTGTGGGAACAACCGGTGCGGCAATGCTCCTTATAAGGCTGCTGCTCGGCACCAATAAACAGAGAACGCGCAAAGTACACACAATGCTGTTTTTCATAGCCATTGTAGCCAACTGCGGAGGCCTGTTAACTCCTCTGGGCGACCCGCCGCTGTTTATGATGTATTTAAGAGGAGCCGATTTCTTCTGGTTCTTCAAGCTTGCACCATACTGGCTGTTTGTTAACGGATTGCTGTTGCTGATATATTTCTTTGTAGATAAGTATCATTTTTCAAAAGAATCGTACCTGAATGTACTGAAAGAGATAAAAGAAAGACAGCCATTGAAAATTACGGGAAAGATAAACTTTATATGGCTGCTGATGGTAATATTTGCAGTGGCGTTTATTAATCAGAATACGCTGCCGTTTATGAAGGAAAGCCCGTTTTACGGACTCCTGCGCGATGGCGTAATGCTGCTGGCGCTGGCGCTTTCATTGCTCACAACCAAAAAGGAAGTCAGAGCGCGGAATAACTTCAACTGGGCGCCGATAATGGAAGTGGCATATCTATTCTTAGGTATATTTCTGACGATGATTCCCGTGCTTATGCTTCTGGAACATAATGCCGGCAGCATAGGAATCAATACGCCGACACAGTTTTATTTCATAACCGGGGCATTGAGTTCCGTACTCGACAACACACCAACTGCCGTAACGTTCTATTCGCTGGCCGAAAGCCTGTTCAGAGGCAGCGCCGACGGCGTTATGATTGCAGGTATTCCGGAAATATTCATGGAAACAATCTGCCTGGCGGCAGTATTCTTCGGCTCAATGACATATATCGGAAACGGGCCGAACTTTATGGTAAAATCAATTGCCGAACAGGAAGGAATAAAAATGCCGCAGTTTTTTCAGTACATAATCAAGTTTTCGGTAATTGTCATACTGCCGGTATTGATACTGTGCAACCTGCTGTTTTCACTGTTGTAAACCGCCCTTTTATGAACACTGAAACAGGCGCTGCTGAAACCCAACAGTGGCTTAAATGGGCAATGGAACTGCAGTTTGTGGCACAGGCAGGGCTGGCTTATTCTAAAGACGTGTTCGACATAGGCCGGTTTGAAAGAATACGCGAAATATCGGCTGAAATCATGAGCTGCAAAACCGGATTCGGCATGGAACACGTAAAAAATGTGTTCTGCAACGAAACCGGCTTTCAGACACCCAAGCTCGATACCCGCGCCGCCATTTTCGACAGTGGAAAGATACTGCTTGTGAAGGAGAATAACGGATACTGGTCGTTGCCCGGAGGCTGGGTTGACGTCAACGAATCGGTGCGCTCAAACACCATAAAGGAAGTTAAGGAAGAGTCGGGATACGATGCCGTGCCGGTAAAGATAATAGCCATCCAGGACAGGAAAAAACACAACCTGCCGCCGTATGCCTACGGAATATGCAAGGTTTTTGTGCTGTGCAAAATTACCGGCGGCGATTTTGAAGCCAACATCGAAACCGTTGAACGCGGTTTCTTTGACCTCGACGAACTGCCGGAGCTTGCCGCCGATAAAAATACTGAAGCGCAGATAGAAATGTGCTTCAATGCACACCGTTCCGCAAAATGGGAAACGCTTTTCGATTAAATAAGATGCAGGTGTCAGCACCCCAGTCGGCGTTGGTGATGCGGACGCCAACCTCTTTAACGGTGAAATCGTCGGTTACAGTGATGCGGATGATGTCGCCTGCTTTACCGCTGTAGCCAGAAAGGTCGATGCTTTCGATGCCGGGCGCGTTCAGGAAATCGGCCACCGCCACTATGTAGGGCGTCTTTCCCTTGCGGGCGGACGCCTCGATGTATTCGGGCTGCTGCTGCGCCCCTTTTGCATACAGCACCGCGTGCTGGAACTTGCGGCGCTGCTCCTTCTGGCTGTCGGACACCTTGTCCGATTTGCGCGGCACACCCGATACCACCGTTTTGCCGCCCCGCTGGCTGAATACCAGCAGGTCGCCTACCTTACCGCTTAATCCGCGGGTAATTACATTGTTTTCTGACTTTGCCATAGTTTTACAATTTTTGATAGTTTATTTTTGATTTGCTTTTTGATTTTGTTGCCGTATCCATCGACCTGCCTGGCTGCGAAACTGCTGACAGGGTCGGTTTGGATAACCATCCTGACGCTGACAGGTCTGTCGATGCTGTCAGGCCGCCTCGCTAATTATACCACCATCACTCGTTTACCACAATCTTGTCAGCATGGTGTTTCTACCCCTGCTAACCGGCAACCAACCGCTGCCCGCTATTTTACAAATACTTTGGGCGTGTAGGGCACATCATAACCGTCTGTTCCGGGGAGTGTGGCCGGTATACCGTTTACCAGCAAATAGACATGGTTGTCGTCAGACCCGGCGACATACACATTGCCGTCCTTTACCACGACAGACCTGACGTCAAATCCGGTTCCCAGCCGGATGCGCTCGCCATTCTTCCAGAGCGTGGGATAGGTGGTACCCGAACCGGAACCTGGCTGCTCGGTTCAGACAACATAAAGGTCGTTCCCGTCGATGCAGATGCCTTTGGCTATGGACTCGTATATGGCCGCGTTGCCTCCGATGAGTTGCTGTTCGCCGTTTTTCCATACAAATGACCCCAGGCGGGCGCCCTCTCCCACCCCCGAATATCCGGCAACATATACGTCGTTCCCGGAT
>JAITVX010000259.1 GCA_031285575.1 Bacteroidales bacterium | reverse complement strand
TTTGACAGAAATCCTTATTGAAATATCTCTTTGATTTTAAAATACAAAGAGATGGAAAGCTTTCTAATAAAAATAAGTTAAATTACTAAAAATAAAAGAAATACATTAACAAAAGAGGCTGCTCAAAACTTTTTGAACAGCCTCTTTATTTAAAAGTACTTTACTTAAACATACTATTCATACTCTTTCAGTATCTTTTTTACATCGTCGGGGGCTACACGGCCGTAGGTTTTTTCGCCTACAAGCACCACGGGAGCCAGTCCGCATGCGCCTACGCAGCGAAGGCTCGACAGTGAAAACTTGTTGTCGGGTGTAGCACCCCCTACCTGTATTCCCAGTTCCTTTTTAAATTCATCGATAATCTTTTCAGCTCCTCTAACATAACATGCTGTTCCCATGCAAATACTTATGGGATGCCGTCCTTTGGGCGTCATTGTGAAAAAGGAGTAAAACTTGACTACTCCGAATACCTTTGCCACCGGAATATTTAGGTTGCTGGCAATAAGTTCCTGGATTTCTGCAGGAAGATAACCGAAATGTGTCTGGCATCCATGCAGGACGTTAATTAATTCCTGGGGATTATTATTAAACTGTTCGCAAGTTGTTTTAATAAAATCCTCATCTTCTTTACGCAATTCTATTTTTATACTTGACATGCTCGTATTTTTTTAATTGTCAAACTATTAATCGGTTACTTTTTGACGAGAATCTGTTCTTTCCTGTCGAAGTAATGGGTATGAAGCAAGTGATGTGCCTTTTCGCTTCCGGGTTTGCCCAAGTATTCCTCATACAGTTTTGTGATGAACGGATTTTCATGAGATTTTCTGAGCGGCTTCTGCCTGTCTTCCTGATACAGTGCGGCAGCTCTTGCTTTCAGAATCTTCGAATCGCCATGATGCAGCGGTTGTCCTCCTCCGCCTATGCACCCTCCAGGGCAGGCCATAACTTCAATTGCACTAAAGTCCGATTTCCCACTTTTCACTTCGTCAAGCAGTTTGCGTGCATTGCCAAGCCCGTGGGCTATTCCTATCTTTATTGGTGTGCCGTTAAAGTCGAGAGTTGCCGAACGCACTCCTTCCATTCCACGCAGTTCCGTGAAGTCGATTCTTTCCAGTTTTTTGCCTGTAAATATTTCGTATGCCGTGCGGCATGCAGCTTCAATAACTCCTCCTGTTGTGCCGAAAATAACGCCTGCGCCTGTCGATTCTCCCAAAGGAGCGTCGAAGTCTTCGTCGGCAAGGGTTTTCAGGTCAATGTTTGCCTGTTTGATAAAAGCTGCAAGTTCTCTTGTTGAAATTGAAAAGTCAACATCCTGGTTGCCATTAACTGCAAACTCGTCTCTCTGGCATTCATATTTTTTGGCCAGGCATGGCATTATTGAAACAACAACCAGGTCGTTGCGGTCAATTCCCTTTTTCTCGGCAAAGTATGATTTAGCAATGGCGCCAAACATCTGCTGAGGCGACTTGGCGGTTGAAGGAACATCTTTCATGTCGGGGTAGTAGTATTCAAAGAAATTTACCCAGCCTGGGCAGCACGATGTAAGTATCGGAATTCTTGCTGTTTTATCTCCGTTCAGATGCCTTGACAGCCTGTCAAGCAGTTCGGTGCCTTCTTCCATAATGGTAAGGTCGGCGGCAAAGTCAGTATCAAACACATAATCGAACCCGAGAGCTCTCAATGCAGCAGCCATCTTGCCTGTTACAAGTGTGCCCGGTTCAATTCCGAATTCTTCGCCAAGGGCAGCTCTTACAGCCGGCGCAGTTTGAACGATTACAGTTTTCGACGGGTCGGCCAGTGCCTTCAGCACATGGGGAACGTGGTTTACTTCCGTAAGTGCTCCTGTGGGGCATACGGCAACGCACTGTCCGCAGTAGGTGCACGACGAGTGTTCAATGTTTTGCTCGAAAGCCGGCCCTACGGCGGCCATAAAGCCCCTGTTGAATGCCGACAGTGCTCCTACGGTCTGCACTTCGTTGCACATGGTTTCACAACGACGGCACATTATGCACTTGTCAAGATCTCTTACAAGCGAAGGGGATGTGTCTTTTCTGTATGTTGACACCTCTGCATACTCCTGTCCAGGTATTTCGCGAATACCGAGCCTGTGAGCCATGTCCTGCAGGTCGCAGCTACCCGATTTGGGGCATACGAGGCAGTCTTTCGGATGGTCTGAAAGCAGAAATTCCATCACCGTTGTGCGGGCATTCAGGACCCTTGTGGTATGAGTTTTAACTACCATGCCGGGCTCACATTTTGTTGAGCAGGCAGGTGCGAGGTTTCTTCTTCCCTGCACTTCTACAACGCAAATCCTGCAACCGCCAGGTTTGTTTTCAATGTTCATGTCATGCAGGTGCATGTAGCAAAGCGTGGGCACATCTATACCCAAAAGCTTTGCAGCCTGATATACTGTGGAGCCTTTCGGGGCTTCAATTTTTTTATCGTCTATGGTAAGCTTTACTGTTTCCATTTTTTTATAGGTTAACTGATATAAATAGCGTCAAACTTACATTTATCCATGCAAGCGCCGCATTTGATGCATAGGCTCTGGTCAATTTTATGCGCCTCTTTTCTTGCGCCCGATATGGCGTTCACAGGGCACACTCTGGCGCACGCCGTACAACCAGTACACTTCTCTTCCCTGATGAAGTACGACATAAGGCTGCGGCACTTTCCGGCGGGACATTTTTTATCTACAACGTGAGCCACGTATTCATCTCTGAAGTTGTCGAGCATCGAGAGTACAGGGTTTGGCGATGTTTGCCCGAGGCCGCACAGGGAAGTGTCTTTTATTACAAGGCTCATGTTTTTTAGCCTGTCCAAATCTTCGAGCGTGCCTTTTCCTTCGCATATCTGCTCAAGAAGTTCGTAGAGCCTCTTGTTGCCTATGCGGCACGGAGCGCATTTTCCGCAACTCTCTTCAACGGTAAACTCGAGGAAAAATTTGGCCATCGAAACCATGCAGTCGTCTTCGTCGAGAACAATCATTGCTCCCGAGCCCATCATCGAACCTGCTGCTATAAGGTTGTCGAAGTCGATTGGCGTATCGAGGTGTTTTTCTGTAAGGCATCCACCAGAAGGGCCTCCGGTCTGCACGCCTTTAAATTTCTTTCCGCCTTTGATGCCGCCGCCAATTTCGTAAATCACTTCACGCAGCGTGGTTCCCATCGGTACTTCGATAAGCCCTACGTTGTTTATTTTGCCTGCAAGGGCAAATACTTTTGTTCCTTTCGATTTCTCGGTGCCTATACTGCTGTACCATTTTGCTCCTTTTAGCAGTATTACGGGGATGGATGCAAACGTTTCAACGTTGTTTACGTTTGTTGGTTTGCCCATGTATCCGGCTTCGGCGGGGAATGGTGGTTTAACGGTAGGTTCGCCGCGCATGCCTTCCATCGAGTGTATAAGGGCGGTTTCTTCGCCGCACACAAAGGCACCTGCTCCGTAGCGTATTTCAACATCGAAGTCGAAGCCTGTGCCGAAGATATCGTTGCCCAACAGCCCATATTCGCGAGCTTGTTTAATGGCTATTTTTAATCGTTTAATGGCGAGCGGATATTCGGCGCGGATGTAAATCAAACCTGTTCTGGCACCAATGCAGTAACCGCATATTGCCATTGCTTCGAGTACCGAATGGGGATCGCCTTCGAGCACCGACCTGTCCATGAATGCGCCGGGGTCACCTTCGTCGGCGTTGCACACAACATATTTTTCGTCAGAAACGCTTTTGCGGGCAAGTTCCCACTTCAAACCGGTGGGGAAACCGCCGCCGCCGCGTCCACGCTGACCAGAATCTTTTATTTCTTTAATAACCTGTTCGGGGGTCATTTCCGAGAGTGCTTTGCCGAGGGCAGAGTAGCCGCCGCGGGCAATGTATTCGTCAATGTTTTCGGGGTCAATAAATCCGCAGTTGCGTAATGCAATGCGAATCTGTTTTTTGTAGAAACTCATCTGTTTCGAGTCGGAAATGCGTTCGCTCGTTTTCGGATCGAGATACAGAAGCCGTTCTACCTTACGCCCCTTTACAAGATGTTCCAGAACAATTTCCGTGGCATCTTCGGGTTTAACCTGAACATAAAATGTATTGTCGGGCGCTATTTTAATAACAGGCCCCTTTTCGCAGAAACCGAAACAGCCCGTGTTAACAACCTGTACTTCGTTTTCAAGGCCATTTTCTTCGAGCGCCGTCCGCAGGTTTGCAACAATTTTGTCGCTTTGCGAAGCATGGCATCCCGTGCCCGCACAAACCAAGATGTGACTTTTTAGTTTTCCCATATCAAATTAACTTCAGTAATTACTGCTTGTCGAGTGTTTGATAGTTAACCGGTATTATTCCGTCAACCATTTCACCGTTTTTAATGTATTTTTCTATAATACCTGCCGCTTTTTCTTCATTCACGTATCCATAAACAACAGGTTCCTGTCCGGGCAATGTAACCTCGATGGTTGGCTCGGCGTAGCAGTATCCCATACAGCCGGTCTGCGTTATAACGACACCGATATTTTGCCTGTCGAGCTCATCAATAAAATAATCCATTACCTCTTTAGCTCCCGACGCAATTCCGCATGTTGCCATCGATACCTTTATCTGCACTAGGCTTTCGGGATTGTCGCCCTTTTCTCTTAAATTAATTTTGTTTTTTAGATCTTCATTCATTTTCCGAAGGTCGTCCAACGTTTTTACCTTTGCCATAATAATCTGTTAAATGTTTATTTTTAGTTATCTACCTTGTCATTGCAACACTTCGACAGGCTCAGTATCCGTGTTTGGTGGCTGAGCCTGTCGAAGTCTCTGATTTGCTTCGCTACCGCTCGCAAGACGTTAAGTTTTCTTCCTTTTTGTGTTTTCAATTCTCATTTTTTTCAATTTATTACTTCCAAGTACTACACAATCACTTCTTTACACTCCATGATACATCCATATTACACAATTGAATCTTCAAATTGTGCGGCGACAAATGTATAATATTTTT
>JAITVX010000246.1 GCA_031285575.1 Bacteroidales bacterium | reverse complement strand
GCAACCGTAGTGGCAGCCGGTTTCGGGTCGGGAAATTCGTCAAGTATGTTCTTCATATACGCTTTTTCGAGTTTCCAAAGGTATTTCATGATTTGTTCTTCGGCGTTTGTCAATTGCATAATTCTATGTCTTTAAAATATATTCTACAAAAGTAGAATATATTTTAATATTGTCAAAATATTTTTACAAAAAAAATAAGCGCTTCGTGAAAAAAACATTATCCCCCCTATATCCTAAAATGCACCATACAAAAAAGCATCTTAGAAATCTCCTGATCGCTATTTCCTGAACCGATGCTCTCAACAACTCTATGACAACTTCTGGACTTACTGATGATCCGGACGCTGATACTGCCCGACTTGGTCGGGCTTTTGACGGATAAATATATACAAACTTAGAAAAATAACAAATTTAAAATTAGCCGATTGTGAAATAAATTAAGGATATTGTCGAAAACAGGAAGAGTGCGTTTCGTAGCATCTGACCTGGGTGTGCAATGACAAAAAAACAAAAACCTGCCACATAACACCACTTTATAGCCATGCAGCAGCGCAGAATACTCCCATAAAACAACGCAACAGCATTTTATACCTGTACAATATCGTTACGCACACCCACGTTGAGAATACCCGTCATTATTAAACATGTGCCGATACATAAATATTCAGGGGAATGTGCGGGGAAAAATATAAAAACACTACTTTTATACCGTCATGGAAAACGGTTCGCTTATCATATACAATGCTTCGGCCGGTTCGGGAAAAACATACGCGCTTACGTCTGTTTATCTGAACCATATATTTAAATCGCGTCACAATTACAGGAAGATTCTGGCCGTTACCTTTACCAACAAGGCTACGGCAGAAATGAAGTCGCGGATTCTTGAAAACCTTTACAGGCTTGGAGCCGGAATGGAATCGGGATACCTCGGCGAGTTGACCGCTGCACTGAACAAACCCCAGGAATGGATAATGACGGAAGCACAGGAAATTCTTAATTCAATACTGCACGACTATTCGAGGTTTTCGATAACAACCATCGACAGTTTTTTTCAGCGTATTCTCAGGGCTTTTACGCGGGAAGTGGGCCTGCATTCGGGCTTCAGCATCGAGATGGAAAACGAACGCATACTGGCGGCGGCGGTCAGGCAAATGATACGCTCGGCGGCTTCCGATACACAGCTCCGCAACTGGCTTACTTCATACGCACTTTCGAATATTGAAGAAGAAAAAACATGGAACCTGCAGGATGCAATACTGAAACTGTCGAACGAACTGTTTAACGAAAAGTTCAGGATGCTGCCGGCAAAAGAACGCTCGCTGCTTGACGACAAGAAATACCTTGGCGAATATGTAAACGAACTCAGGGCTCTGATTGCCTGTGCCGAAAAGAATCTGAAAACATTTGGGCAACAGGCTGGAAAATTTTTTGCCGACTACGGTTTAACAGACCAGATGTTTTATCAGAAATCGAGAGGCATACCGCGTTTTGTGCAGACACTTCTTGCAGGCGAAATGGTAAGGCCCAACAGCTACACGCTTGCCATAACCGAAAATCCGCCAAAATGGTCTTCGGGAACACCCTCCGCCGGCCTGCAGCTTGCAGCAGAAGCCGGGTTGGGAGAACTCCTGACCGATGCAATCGGCTTTATCGACAGTAACATCACCGCCTGCAAGTCGGCGGAAGTCATACTCGCAAACATATATTCGCTCGGCATACTGTCCGACATTTCGCGAAACGTACACCTCATAACCAGCGACGAAAACCGCTTCCTGCTTTCGGAAACCGGCGACGTCATAAGCCAGATAACCGGCGGCGACCAGGCAGCCTTTATATACGAAAAGGCCGGAACACGCTTTACAAACTTTATGATAGACGAGTTTCAGGACACATCGGTTATTCAGTGGAACAACTTCAAGCCGCTTATCGACAACAGCATGGCCGAGGGGCACGACAATCTTGTTGTGGGCGACGTCAAGCAGTCAATTTACCGGTGGCGAAACAGCGACTGGCGAATACTCGGTCTGTTTCTCAGAAACACTGCCGGCAACAGCCGCATCGAAACCAGGAAGCTGACCGTGAACTGGAGAAGTTGCGATGGAATAATAAAATTCAACAACAGGCTCTTCACCGTTATCCCCCGCATTCTGGACAAGACATTTGAATCTGAAAACCTGCCCGCAAGCTTCGGAAACCTCTACTCCGAAGCCGTTCAGCACGATGCCGGCAGGCAAAAGGGAGGATACGTAAACATTCAGTTTCTCGCCCCCACGGAAGAACACACATGGAAAGAACTTGTTCTTGCAAAGATACCCGAAACAGCAGGCCGCTTTCTCGAAAACGGGTACCGCCCGTCCGACATCGGAATCATTGTGCGCAATAAAAAGGAAGGAGCGCAGATTCTAAAAACACTTATCGACTACAATAACCTGCCCGACGGCGAAAAACGCTTCGGCAGCATTGCCATAATGTCCGACGACTCACTCGAACTCGGCTCATTCCCCGCCCTCTGCTTTATAATTGCCGTACTTAAAACGGCAACCAATCCCGGCGACTCTATATCGAGGGCAATAATGCTGAAGTTT
>JAITVX010000243.1 GCA_031285575.1 Bacteroidales bacterium | reverse complement strand
ATGTTCATAATTATTTCACATTGTAATTTTAGTGTCAAGCAAAAACAATACATAAAAATCAAGACATTACCATTGACAGAGACCGATCGTTTAGTACCTACCTCTGCAGAGCAATTGTTTTCGGATGCGTTGTCGTGCCATATTACTCAGATCATAAAGTCTTAGAGTGTGTTTAAAACTTAGCCGCATAACTAATTTATTATCAGTATAATAATGGCGAGATATATCATATTTTCGGAGTATTTTGTGTGGAGCTCGTACTCACGGCTCAATCTTCGGTAAGATTACAACCATGCAAAAGTCCGCTCCGCCACCTAACGCTTGGGCAAGAGGGGGCTCAATTTGTCTTTACGAAGAGTGATTTTCAACTTGTATTTTAGCTCCTTTTTGACAATATCCTTCAAATTACTACGATAGATGTCATCAGTATAGATCGTCTTCATGCATTTTAACTCTGGTTGCAACATGCGCATTTAGACAACTTGAAACTCAACTTCTCAAAAAGTCTATTGAGAGGATGTCTTCCTTATTGATACGAATAGTGTAACTTTGTGCGAAATTTAATTTATAAAAATACTTTCGGTATATAAAGAAAAGATATACGGTAGGTAACAAGCAATAAAAAGAAATGATAATCCACTCAGCCTCATTTATAAAAAGCAGCCCATTGTCGGCAGACTTTTTGAAGTCTTCAAAACCTGAATTTGCCTTTATCGGAAGGTCTAACGTAGGCAAATCGTCGCTGATAAACATGTTTACAGGCCATAAAAATCTTGCAAAAACATCGGGGCAACCCGGAAAGACAAAAATGGTTAACTATTTTCTTGTAAACGACACATGGCATCTTGTTGATTTGCCAGGGTATGGCTACGCAAAAACATCGCAGCGCCAGCGTGAGAAATGGATGGTCACCACCACAGATTACATATTAAAAACCGGGAACCTTGCGTGCCTCTTTGTAATAATCGACTCGAGGATAGCGCCGCAGGAATCAGACCTCCGGTTCATGGAATTCCTCGGCAACAACCAGATACCATTTGCACGTATATTTACAAAAAGCGACAAGGTATCGGCAATAGCCGCCACAAAAACAATAGCCGCCTGCAACAGTATAATGCTCGAAACATGGGAATCGCTTCCCGCTACGTTTCTGTGCTCATCAAAAACCGGAAAAGGTAAGGATGCCGTTTTATTGTTCATTGAAAAAACTATCTGTAATTTTTCAAAAACAGATTATAAGAATGTTAATCAATGACTAAAACTGCTCAGGAAGACAAGCCCAAAAGTTATTGCCAGTAATTATATTACAACAATATGTTAAAATTTTCGTGGAAATTTAAAAATGATTACCTTTGTATGAAATAATTTAAACAATCAAGCTATGGCAAAGTCGATTAAAGGAACCAAAACAGAACAAGAACTGCTGAAGGCTTTCGCAGGCGAATCGCAGGCGCGGAATCGTTACACATTTTTTGCAAGTGCAGCAAAAAAAGAAGGCTACGAACAGATTGCAGCTATTTTTACAGAAACAGCGGATCAGGAAAAAGAACATGCGAAAAAATTTTTCAAATACCTTGAAGGTGGAGTAGTGGAAATTACCGCCAGTTTTCCGGCAGGTATTATTTCAACTACCCTTAACAACCTCAGGGTTTCGGCTATGGGGGAAAATGAGGAATGGAGCGAACTTTATCCCGAATCGGCAAAGATTGCGGAATTTGAAGGTTTTTTTGAAATAGCCGGAGTTTTTCGCAATGTTGCAAAAGTTGAAGCCGAGCATGAAGCGCGTTTCCGCCAGATGCTTGGCCGGGTTGAAAGCGGCAAGATGTTTGAGCGCGACGAAGAAATAGAATGGCAGTGCCGCAACTGCGGAAGCGTTCATAGGGGTAATAAGGCTCCCGAAATATGTCCTGTATGCAACCATCCACAGGCTTACTTTGAACCCAAGAAAACGAATTATTAATTTTACAGTCAACGAATAAAAAACAAAAAACAGAGACGCGCAGGCAATGGTTGTGCGTCTGTTTTTTGTACATGACTATATCAGTAGCCGAATCATTCGAGGCAGGTATATCCATACAACCCGAAACGGTAGTTTCCTGACCATCATCCTATCCAGGTTCAGGGGACATAGTTTAATTGTCTCTTGTTGTGGGGTAGTGTAGATTACTTCTGTATGCAGTTCTCCATTCGGAAGTCATATCTACAGTGTTATGATGGTTTTTTGTTGTATCCAGAGCCTTGCCTGCGCCCATGCCTGTGTTTTCATCCGTATAGTACGTTCTTATATACTTTGTGCGTGTTTCAATGCGTTTCTCTGTAAAATCGAACACCGGACGCATTCCCAGAGTGCTTTTCCCGATACGAAAAGCCCGCTCAACTACCCAAAATCCATGGACAGTGTAATTAATTTTTCTGCCGGCATGTCCGTATTGGCAAGATACTATTTCAGATTGTCCCGCGCAGTATCTTGACTCAGTTGATGACCATCATAACTCCTTGTCTGTTACAATGAACACAGACCTATTTCGGCTATTGGGGAGATACCGCCTGTAAATATTATAGACATGCAGCTAATTAGTTGGTTTTTATAGCAATGACAGCATAAAATACTACGTCTGCAATAATATACTGCATATTTCCCGAAGATGATTTTTGAAGAATTGCATAGGTTATTTTGGGCATCATTTTGTTAAATAATATTAAACGGACGTGGCTGTAGTCACAAGTCTGCAATAAATATCATTATATTTGACGGCATCTAGTATATTACTAATATTAACATTGTTTTTATGAAAAATCTTGTTTTAAGTTTAACTGTTTTATTATCGCTTTGTGCATGTGCTTTTGCGCAGGACATAACACTTCCAGCTCCCGATAAAAAAGGGGGGAAACCTTTGATGCAGGCTCTTAACGAACGGAAGTCTGTACGTGAGTTTACAGCCGACAACCTTACTCAGCAGCAACTGTCAGACCTTTTGTGGGCAGCATGCGGAGTAAACAGACCCGACAAAAGAAGAACAGCACCGTCGGCAATGAATAATCAGGAAATAGACGTTTATGTAGCTATGCAAAGCGGCCTGTACTTATATGATGCAGGAGCGCATGTCCTGAAACTTGTGAAAAATAAGGACGTGAGGAGATACACCGGAACTCAAAGCTTTGTGAACAATGCGGCAGTAAATCTTGTTTATGTAGCTAACATGGGCAGAACAGGCATAAGGGAAGGCGCTAAGATTAACGATGCCGACCTTTTCATGTCATATTCCGACGCGGCCTTTATTGCCCAGAACGTTTACCTTTACTGCGCTTCTGCAAATCTGGGGTGCATTGTAAGGGGAGCTATATCAAAAGAAAGCCTTGCAACGGAACTCGGGCTGAAATCGAACCACGTAATACTTTTGGCGCAAACTGTAGGCGGAATGAGGAGATAGTAGCAACATTTGGCTTCTGCTTCTGCGTGGGCTGAAATCGAATATTGAAACACTGTTATTTTTAAGACCAGCGTTGTCATAGATGATGATAATAGGGCTTGGGGATCTTTCATCAAACCTGTGTCAAGAACGGCTTCCAGTCATCACAATGCTGCAGGGCAATGTTGAACAGCGTCTGATTCATCTTTGTCTTATATAAAGTCTAATGAATATTTTCAATAATATTACAAATATTTTTGATTTGTTATGTTGAGACTTAGCCTGCTCACTTCTTGAAATTTTCTACTCTGCTTTTCATGGACTTATTTTGGAAGATGCTATTATCAATGCTATGGCATAAGATTGGGGGTGCCTATGCAGCATTTCAGGCCACAGCAAGTGGAAGTTTTGTATCCTTTTTTCCAACCAAACAATAACAGTCAATACAACAATCAAGATTTCCACATTGGAAACGTCATTTGCCTGCAATCCGGTAAGTTGTGTATGATCTTTATACATGTCAGTCAAAATATCAGCTGTATTTGAATTCACTGAACTGTTGCCAGTACCGAACGTTTTTTTAAACAGATGAATATTTTCAGATTTTCGTGATAAATATATTACTTTTGGCACTTTTTATTCAGGCATTATTTGATTGACAATATTTCAATGGAACCAAAAACAACGCATGAAGTGAAGACAGAGATGGAACTTGAGAAATTTTCATCGGCGTTTACCCTGTCGGATATGGAAATATTTATTTTCCCGGAACTGTTCTTTCCGCTTACAATTGCCAATATAATGTCGCCTGTTATATGGCAATGGCGCAACGATCCATGGTTTAATGATATTGAAAAGAAAAACTTCAACAACAAGGTCAACCGCATTAAGCAGTACATAATACAGAATTATGTTTTCAACCTCGACCTCGATACATGGGGGCTTACAACCAAACAGAAGGAAACGGCAAGGTTCAGCCCCTTCTTCGATATCAACCTGCTGAAACAGTCAAACGCCCTGTTCGGGTATGAAGGCGACAGGTATTATTTCAACATAGACATAAGGAAACATTTCGGGCTCGACAGGTATGATGCCGAGATAATTCCATACTGGAAAACGGAAACCGTTGAAGCCATGACAGCATTCAAATACAAGGAAGGCTTTTCGACCGGTGCCGGCGAATGCGTATCGCTGTCGGCGCTGTATGCTGCCGCCCTGTTTGTGGTGGGACGTGTACCTCTCGAAAATATTTTCCTGCTTGCCACGCCGCTGCACTCGCAGAACTTTATTGTTGAAAAGGAGGGACTGATAACCAACAACCGCCGTATTGTTACAAAAAACATGTGGTTCAACGGAACCTCGCTGTCGGAAAAGGCAAGACGGGCACTCGAAAACGAGCGCGTTACAATTGTTTCGCACATATCGGGGCATATCCATCTGCTGTATGAAGAAGCCTCGATTGACAGAGACGAATATGCCAACTTTACCCGCAAGTTAAGGGAATTTCTTACCACCGACCTTACCGTACATGTCTTTATTAATTTTCTGCGGTTCAAGTCGAAATACAAGTCGCTATTTCAGTACCGTTACAGCCGTGGCGGAAGCAGCAAATATATTACCCTTGAAAAAATGTTCGAATACGAGCACACAAGCCGGTACAGTGTTTCGGCTGAAACGCGCGACATGCTTGTGGAAGAAATAGAGAGCGAGGAGTTTCACCTCAACCCCATACACGGAAAGGCTCTGCTGAACGATATTGAGAAAATAATAGCCAGTTCGCGCGGAAAAAGCCTCGATGAAATAAGAAATGAAATAAGCAGCTGTGCTGTTGACGGCAGCATACTGAATGAAATGTTTTCGGAACTCGGAGCATTTATCCACACCGACCCGCAAATGCCGTCGCCCGACAAGAGATATGCAGCAACCGGCAGGCTCAACATCTCGCCCGCACACAGCCGTGAAGAAATAATGGACAACATATACAAAAACGCCCCGGTATCGGAAATGGCGCAGCTGTCGCTTTACGTTTTCAGAGACATGGAATATGTTGACTGGAGACCTTTCGTAAAGGCAGCCATTGAAAGAAACCCCGTATGCTTCCCGTCTCTTGCCGGGCAGGATGCAGACAGCATGTACCAGATAATTCAGGAAATGCCCGACCAGTCGATATACGAAGGCAAAAGGCTTGCTCTGCCCGACGAGGTATGGAACTTTAAACGCGGCGACGGCATTGAAAAAGCCCTGCTGATGGCCAACGCTATTCTGCACAGCGGCAACAGGCAAATTACCATAACCATTGGCAACGGACAGGCAACACTTCATGACAGCGGTAAAAATTTCGTTTTCAATACATCAAAAGGGCTTAGCAGAATAATCGAAATACACGACGGCAGAATTGACGTAAGTCAATAGATTTCTTCCGGAAATAGAACTTCAATACCCTGTTCGTCATCCTGTGTTTGCAAAGAATAACCGTATCGCGACCGATTAACAAATTTTAAATATTTATATTAAACTATATTATCCTATTTTTGCGTTAAAATATTAATAACTTTTATTTCATATAAGGCGGCAAACAGCCACATTTATAGTGAAATCAAATGTTTGTTACAGTGAGTTTCGATACCTTATCACAGTGCTTAATTATTTATAACTTTTAACAGGAAATTATGAGTTCATTCAGTCGCAGAAATTTCATTAAAACCTCAGTTGCGGGCGGAGTCGCCGCTACAATGTTAAGGCCATACGGAGCCTTTGCCACAGCATCCAGCCAGGTTCAGCCTGCATTGTCGGATGTTTGCATTACCACAGGTAATAACAGAGCAGATATGGCTTTCAGGGCATTGCAGCCATTTTCAAAACAGATAGCTCAGGCCATTGGCAAAAAGCGTGTTGTTTTAAAGCCAAATAATGTATCGATAGACGTGCCCCTTTGCGCCACACATGTCGATACGCTTGAAGGAACGCTCGAATTTATGAAATCAATAGGCAAGGCAGAACAGTGCATCATTGCCGAATCGTCTTCCAGCGAGCCTACCCTTGACGGCTTTTCAAACTACGGATATATGAAACTTCTGAATAAATATCCGGTTAAGTTTGTTGACCTTGACGCTGAAAAATCGGAAAAGCAGTATGTGTTTAATGAAAGAGATTTCAGACCGCATGCTGTTCGTATGTCGTCAGTACTTTTAGACAGAGATTCCTATGTGGTTTCTGTTGCCAGGATGAAAACGCACGACAGGGTTATAGCAACCCTGTCGCTCAAAAATATAGTAATGGGCGCTCCGGTTAAGGATGTCGGATTTTCCTGGGGAGCGTCGCGCAAACCCGGCACAGCCAGCGACAAGACTGTTGTTCATGGCGGCGGTTGCCGCGGTATTAACTACAATCTGTATGCCCTTTCATACAGGCTCCGTCCCGACCTTGCCATAATTGACGGTTTTGAAGGCATGGAAGGCAATGGCCCCAATAATGGTTCGCCGGTTAACCACCGGGTATGTGTTGCAAGTCTCGACTGGCTTGCCGCCGACCGCATCGGAATTGAACTTATGGGTATCGATTTTGCTAAAGTAGGGTATCTTAATTTTTGTGCCGACGCCGGCCTTGGTGTTGGAGATATTAGAAAAATAAAAATTATCGGCGAACCCGTTTCTTCGCACATAAAGACATATAAACTGCATAGCAACATTGCAAGCCAGCTCGTTTGGATGCAGCCTGCTTAGGAGTTGTTTTTTTACTCTGTTATACATGAAATTATCTTTTGAAAAGATCTTTAATGCTTATATCCCCCACCGTGAACCGGCAAGATACAACACCTGTTTCAAGGGTTTGAAACCGCTTTCGCAGCCCCGCGGCATTATTTTGAACGTCTGCGAGAAAACGCTGTCGCGCGACAATACCCTTTTGAAGGCCTTGAAAACACCGCTGTCACGCAACAATACCGTTCTGAAGGCCTTGAAAGCGCCATTGTCACACGGCAACACCGTATTGAAGGCCTTAAAAACGCCGCTGTCACGTGACAACACCGCTTTGAAGGGCTTGAAAATACCATTGTCGCGCGACAATACCCTTTTGAAGGCCCTGGAAACACCGCTGTCGCGCGGCAATGTAACACTGCCGGTATCTGCATAAATTCTATATTTGCAGTCGAAAAGGAATGACGATATTCAACCATTAAAAGCGACAAACGAAATCCTCGCCAAATCCGGCGGGGTTTTTTTGTTTTACGTACTTCATAAAATTTCGTGCATTAGCCATGAAGTATAAATATTTCATGACTAATAAGAAGATAAATATGTTTTTAAAAATAAAAATTGTTATTTTTGGCACTCTGTCAGAGCCAGACAGTAGAATTTGTTTTATATAACCAATTAAAATAAGTTAATATGAATCTAAAAAGAAGTGATTTTATTAAAATTGGCGGAATAACCGCAGCAGGAGCTGTTATTGCTCCGGTTTTGTCGAGTTCGTGCAGTAATGGAGCAACCAACTCGGGTGCAGCAGCAACAGCCGTCGCTGCAACTGCATGCAGTAACAATATTGATGTTGAACAGAGAATAAAAGACATGGGGCTTGTACTGCCTCCCGCACCAAAGCCGGTGGCAAAATACAAACCGACTCTTGTGTCGGGCAACCTGCTGTATGTTTCGGGACAGGGCCCTGTGCAGATGGACGGTTCGCAGACAACCGGCAAGGTAGGCTCCGACCTTACCCTTGAAGAAGGAAAAATTGCCGCACGTCAGGTGGGTCTTACAATGCTTTCCGTAATAAAGGAATATTATGGTGACCTGAACAAAATATGCAGGCTGGTAAAAACATTCGGAATGGTAAACTGTACATTCGAGTTCGCCGGGCAGCCGGCTGTTATTAACGGTTTCAGCGAATTGATGGCCGAAGTGTTCGGTGAAGAACACGGCGTAGGGGTAAGAAGTGCAGTTGGCACAATGCTGCCCGGCAATATTGCTGTGGAGATAGAAGCTGTGTTTGAACTGAAGTAAGACTATCGGTATAGATAAACGAATCCGCGTTGCGCTTCACTGTCGTAGCCAACGTCGTCCCATCCCAAAGCGTTTATTATGTAAAAATACACTCCCGGCGCTGCCTGCGCCGAGGAGTTGTTTACATTTCCATCCCACCCTTCCCAGTTTCTGAGTGTTTCTCCATCCCCCGAAAAACTGTAAACACGCTTGCCACTGCGGCTGTATATTTCGACCGACAGATGTCTGAGCGATTTTTTCTGAACAACGAACCGGTCGTTAAGCCCGTCGTCATTTGGCGTAAAGACATTGGGAATGTCAAGTTCCGACTTTTCTACTTCAATCTTGTCGAACCTCAGCGAGTCGATGCAGTGCATGTCGCTTTCAATTGTAAGCTTAACCGAATATTCGCCGGGACGGTAATATATATGCGGTTCGGGGTGCTGCAATGTTGAGATGCTGTCGCGGCTGTCGCCAAACTCCCATTTGTAATATGTTCCTCTTATGGACTTGTCGGTAAACGTTACTTCAAGCGGTGCTTCACCTTTCTGCGGCTCTACGGAAAAATCGGCTTTGACATGAATAGATTCATAATAAAACGACGATTCGCTTCTGCACCCGAAACTGTCTGACACCTGAAGCAGGTAGGTTACATTTTCAAGAGGAGGCGAAAACGTCTGAGGGTCGATTTCAAGGTCGGGGTAGGGGATCGATGAAGCTGGCGTTGAAGACCACAGGAAATTGATTTTGTTGGGCAGTATCAGCCTGGTTCCGTTTGCCGGATTGCGGTAAAAGAAAGTATCGACGGCAGCCTCGCCGTTAAGCGCCACATAGTCGCATGTTCTGTTCATGAGCGATGCAGCGGAATGAGGCCTGTCTATAAAAACCCAGCCAGTAAGCACTGTATCGAAACCGCCACTGATTTTTACACGGTATCCCCCCTCGTCGAGGTTACTTGCGGTAGATGACAACACTGCCACGTCGGTTTTTACCGGTTCGCTGAAATTTTTTGTGTTGTCGCTCCACCTGAACCATTCAAAATCGGAAACTGCAGAGCCTTCTGGAACTGTTGCCGTAATGGTACCTTTTTGCATTCCCGATACATTACAGAAAACAAATACAGGATCCTTAACGTCGGGCGCATCCGGATAATTTGAATATCTTACAGCGCTGCTGCCGGGCGCAGTAAGTTGGGCTGCTACCGGAACTGCTAAAAACATAAACAGTATCGATGCTATTTGTTTCACAGGCAAAATATACAAAACAGATTAAACCTTACTTTTATTG
>JAITVX010000216.1 GCA_031285575.1 Bacteroidales bacterium | reverse complement strand
CTGCGTTACCAATGACATAATTGCGTAAATTATTGATTTTAAGCAAATATGTCATATCCGCATTATGCCCCAAAACTTTGGGGTGAACTCTCGCAATGACGAACATGGTATTGAAGTTCCATTTCCCTAAGAAGTATGTTATTCTTCCATATTATGGCTGTATTACAAATACAGCCGCGATAAACCCTGCTGCAGAAAAACAGATATTTTTTTTCAACCCGATTGTTTTATTGATTAATTTTATGGCCTCAAATTTACACGTAAAACAGGTATGGATTTTATAAGGGAAATCGAGAAGCTGAAGGCTGAAAAAAATGCAGTTATACTGGCGCATTACTATCAGACGGGCGATATTCAGGATATTGCCGACTTTGTTGGCGACAGCCTTGCCCTGTCTCAGAAGGCAGCATCGACCAGTGCCGGCATTATTCTTTTTGCCGGAGTTAAGTTTATGGCCGAAACGGCAAAAATACTGTCGCCGCAAAAAAAGGTTCTGCTGCCCGACATGGATGCCGGCTGTTCGCTGGCCGACTCGTGCAATGCCGACGATTTTAAACGGTTTATTGCCCAAAACCCGGGCAGAACGGTAGTTACCTATGTAAACACATCTGCCGAAATAAAAATGCTGTCGGATATTGTTTGCACATCTTCAAACGCCATACAGATTGTAGAATCGCTGCCGGCCGGCGAAAAAATAATATTTGCCCCCGACCGAAATCTGGGCAACTTCATACTCAACAAAACAGGAAGAGACATTGTTGTGTGGAACGGAGCATGCCACGTGCACGAAGAATTTTCGCTTGAAGCCATACTCAGGCTGCAGAAAGAAAACCCTGGGGCAAAGGTGCTGGCTCATCCCGAATGCGAACTGCCGGTGAGAATGATTGCCGACTTTATTGGCTCAACGGCGGCCATGCTGCAATACTCCACAGCCGACGGCGCAAACAGATATATTGTTGCCACCGAAGCCGGAATAATACACCAGATGCGTAAAACGAACCCCCGAAAAGTCTTTATCCCTGCGCCGCCGAAAGATTCTACATGCGGATGCAGCGAATGTAACTTTATGAAGCTCGTAACCGTTGAAAAGATTTATAATTGCCTTGCCAATGAATTGCCTGAAATAAAACTTGCCGGCGATATCATATCAAAAGCACGGAAACCCATAAACAGAATGCTTGATATTTCAAAAAACATTAACCCATGAACAAAATTGTTTCGGTCATATTTTTTGTTTCACTGTTCTGCTGTGCCCAGGCCCAGGAGAGTGCAGATGCCGGAAACGGTTTTCATAAACTTTACTATCCTAACGGCGCAGTTTCGAGCGAAGGAACAATGAGGAACGGAAAACCCGATGGCTTCTGGAAAAGCTACTACATAACAGGAGTAAAAAAATCGGAAGGAAAGCGAACCAACTTTCTTCTCGACAGTATATGGATTTTTTATGACCAGACAGGCGATACCACCGAGAAAATCAATTATCTGCTCGGTAAAAAAAACGGGTATTACTATAAATACGAAAAAGACCCGTTGAAAGGAGTATATATCTACTCGAGCGAACTGTTTGCCGGCGACAGCAAGGAAGGAACATCATACATTTACTTTCCCGACGGAAAAACCCGGCAAACCATCATATACAGCGGCGGCAGGAGAAACGGCCTTTCAAAGGAATACGACAGAGAAGGAAACGTTGTAACATTCCTTGAATACCGTAACGACATACTGATAAACAGGGAACAGATAAACAGAACCGACAGCAGGGGACTGAAACAGGGCGGATGGAAAGAGTTTTACCCGGGCGGAAATGTGAAATCGGAAGGAACATACAGAGACAACCTTCTGCACGGTTATTACAAGGAATACGATATACGCGGCAAACTGTCGCTAACAATGCTTTATGACAACGGCGCAATAGTAGAATCGAATATTGAAGACATTCCCGATATTGAAATATCGAACAGATACGACCCGGAAGGCAAGCTTGTTTACAGCGGGCCTTTCAGAAACGATACCCCGGTAGGCGTTCACAGAGAGTTCGATAAAGACGGAAAAATTACAAACTCGTATATCTACGACGACAACGGACAACAGCTGTCTGAAGGCATAGTTGACGAAGCCGGCAACAGAAACGGAAAGTGGAAAGACCTCTATCCCGACGGGAAAACACAGGCCGAAGGACAATATTCGGGCAACAGAAAAAGCGGCGCCTGGAAATATTACAGCAAAGCAGGCAGAATAGAACAGACAGGCTCATACAATGCCGGACGGCCCGACGGCGTGTGGAAATGGTATTATGAAAGCGGACAGCTGCTGCAGGAAGAAGAATACTTCCAGGGACGCCGCGACGGAATGAGAAGCGAATACACAGAAACAGGCGAACAGATAACACACGGACAGTATGCCGACGGAGAAAGAAACGGAGACTGGAAATATAAATCGGGCGACTATACCGAAGAAGGAAAATATATAATAGGCCTTAAAGACGGCGTATGGAAAGCCTATTATCCCGACGGAAAACTTCTGTTTAAGGGAAACTTCATACAGGACAACCCCGACGGAGAACACAAATACTACCACGAAAACGGCAAAGTGAAGGAAGAACAGTATTTCCGCATGGGCATAAGGCAGCGAGCCTGGAAGAAATACGACGAAGAAGGAAACCAGATACTTGTTATCGGTTACAGAGACGACATTGAAACAACCGTAAACGGAGTAAGGATTAATCTTCCCGAAAGCGACATAAAACTGATAAAATAAAACCCTATTAATGGATGAAACGTTAGACCTGAGAAAGGAAAACACTGCGGCAACCGACAAGGAATTTGAAAAGCAGCTGCGCCCCCTCAACTTCGACGACTTTAAAGGGCAGAAGCAGGTTATCGAAAACATGGAAGTATTCGTGAAGGCGGCAAAACAGAGAAACGAATCGCTCGATCATGTTCTGCTGCACGGCCCGCCCGGACTGGGAAAAACAACCCTTGCAGCCATAATATCCAACGAACTCGGAGTTGACATGCGTATCACATCAGGGCCAGTTCTCGATAAACCCGGCGACCTTGCCGGCCTGCTTACAAACCTCAAGGAAGGCGACGTTCTTTTCATCGACGAAATACACCGGCTGAGCCCCGTAGTCGAAGAATACCTCTATTCGGCAATGGAAGACTTTCAGATAGACATAATAATAGACAAAGGGCCGGGAGCACGCTCGGTACAGCTCTCTCTTAACAACTTCACACTGATAGGCGCTACAACACGTTCCGGATTGCTCACCAGCCCGCTGAGAGCCCGGTTCGGCATTAAGTTTCATCTCGAATACTACGACTGCAACATCCTTGCAGGAATTGTAAAACGCTCGGCCACCATTTTAAACATCGGGATACACGAACCTGCCGCCGCCGAAATAGCCAGACGCAGCCGCGGAACACCGAGAATTGCCAATGCACTGCTGAGGCGTATAAGAGATTTCGCGCAGGTAAAAGGCTCGGGAGTAATAGATATCGACATAACACGCTATGGTCTGAACGCCCTTAACATAGACCAGCACGGCCTCGACGAAATGGACAACCGCATACTTCTGGCAATAATCGACAAGTTTGGCGGCGGCCCCGTGGGGTTAAACACAATAGCCACCGCAGTAGGCGAAGAAAGCGGCACCATTGAAGAAGTGTATGAACCCTTTCTTATCAAGGAAGGCTACCTGAAAAGAACACCCCGCGGAAGAGAAGCAACCGAATTTGCCTACAAACATCTTGGCAGGCAGTTCAGAAACTGCGAAACAGGAACGCT
>JAITVX010000203.1 GCA_031285575.1 Bacteroidales bacterium | reverse complement strand
TGCAGTAACCAAAACCATACTGAAAGGTAATGTGGGGATAGGAACATTGGCGCCTGAATACAGACTTGATGTGGCGGGCAATATCCGTGCAACAGGCGAGTTTGTAACATCCGAAATGATTGTATCCAAATCCAACCCCGATATCGGCGGCACACTGACCCTTATCAATCCGGCGAAAACCGGTGCGGGAACAGCATCTGCGTGGAAGATTTTCAATATGGGCGGTACTTACGGCAACTCGCTGCAGTTTTGGGCTTACGACAATACCGGCTGCGCTGGCGGACTCTGCACCCCGCGCCTTGTTTTGATGGACAACGGCAATATCGGCATAGGCACTTCCACACCGGATGAACTTTTAACAGTCAGCGGCACGCTTCATGCCAAAAAGGTAAAGATAGACCTCGCCTCGCCGCTTGCCGACTATGTTTTTTCTTCCGAATACAAATTAATGTCCTTGCCGGAAGTAGAAAGTTTTGTGAGGGAAAACCGCCATTTGCCGGATATGCCATCGGCAGCCGAAGCAAAGGAAAACGGCATTGATATGGGCGAATTTCAAAATCTGCTTTTACAGAAAATAGAAGAACTTACCCTCCATGCCATTGAACAGCAAAAGATTATCGAAAAACAGGGAGCAGAAATAGAAGAACTTAAAAACAAAGTTAAATAATTATGAAACCGGTATTTTTCATATTAATATTTCTGCTGACCGGCATTTATTGCAGCGCGCAAACCATTGAATATGTTTACGACAATGCGGGCAACCGCACTCTCCGGCGCATAATCAGCATGAGCGCCCCGCAGCCGGCGAAGCGTGCACTTCCCGCGCCTGAAGAAGAGCCTGAAACTCCGCCGCTAATCGACGAGATGGTCGGCGAAATGCAGGTTCGCATTTTTCCCAATCCCACAAAAGGCATTCTGGGCATTGAAATAAAAGGCGCAGAGGGCGATGAGGAAATTGCACTTATGCTTTACGGCGGTCAGGGCGCGCTGCTTTTGGAGCGCAAAATCCGCGCGGGCTACAGTGCCCTCGATCTCTCGGCTTACGCTTCCGGCTGGTATGTCCTCCGCCTGCAAAGCGGCTCGTACAGGCAGGAATACAAGATAGTAAAGGAATGATTTTGAGTGGCTAAAATGTCTGAACCGGAATTTAGAGGATTAAAAGATTTATTTGATAAAATACAGGATTATTCAAAAATTTAAGATTTAAAAATTCAAATAACTAAAACAGAACATGATTTTGATATAACAATGTGTAATTGATTGATTACCGGTAAATATAATTAATATACGGCAATCTGATTCAAATAATTAAATCTTTGAATATTAAATAATTAAATTCTTAAACTAAAGTTTAATCACAAGAATCACAGTTCAGGCAATAAACCGGAAACTATAAACTGAAACCTGCATGAAACATAATAAATACATACTTTTTCTTCTGCTATTCTGCTGTGCCTGTTTGCCGGCGCTGCCGCAGGAAAAGAGCTACATACTGGATACCAACCACAGCGGACAGACAAAATCGTACATTGCCCGCGATTATATAGAACTCAACCCCGGCTTTACCTTTGAAGCCACTGCGGGCAAAAGTTTTACCGGTGAAATAGACCCTGCACTTCTTTTCCCGCCTTCGGAAGGCAGTTACATAACCCCGGAAGGCGCATTGACAGAAGACCCTTTGCAGGGAGCGGCGGTAGGCAGCATACCGGGTCAGTTTGCGGTAAGCCCCACCGGCGCTGCCACCTACAGCATCCCGATAGATATTCCGGCAGGGATAAACGGCATGCAGCCCAATATTTCGCTTGTTTACAACTCCCAGAGCGGCAACGGCATAGCCGGATGGGGATGGAATATCGGAGGGCTGTCGATGATAACGGTGGGAGCAAAAACCATTTTCAGCGACAATGCTGTAAGTGGAATAAATCTGGATAAAAAGGAAAGTTATTATTTTGATGGCAACAGGCTGTTTGTAAAATCAGGTTTTACTTATGGCGCACTTAATGCGGAATACGAAACAGAAAACAAAACATATTTCAAAATAAAACAGACCGGTGTATCCGGAGGGTATCCTTCAAAGTTTGAAATAACTTCAAAAGATGGTATTTTAACGGAATATGCTCAGGCTGTAAATCCCACAGGCTCATCGCAGCCTGCCCTGTGGCTTGTTACAAAAATAAGTGACAATAACGGCAACTACACAAATTATAACTACAAGAGTAACAGAACAGCCACTCAAACCGTAGTTGATTATATAGAATACAGCGCTAATACAGGAATTTCGCCGGCATTTAAAATACAGTTTGGTTATGGGACAAACAACTCGGACAAACATTATATTGCCGGATATTATTTTTTGGATCATTATCTGTTGACAGGCATTACGGTAACATGCGCTTCCGCACAAATTCGCAAATACGCTTTTACTTACGAATATCGTGATGGAAAGCGTTTTTTAACTGCCATAGAACTTGAAGGTGAAAATGGCGAAAAACTCCCTGCAACAGCCATAGAATGGGGAGAAGACAATAAAGTGATGGAAACGCAAAATATCAACATTCCAACAATTATTTCTCCTATAAACAAACAGCGATTTTTTGCTGCCGATTTTTCGGGCGATGGTGTGTCGGATTTGGTAAGGATTTTCCATTCTGAAAATGTAAACAGAGATTTTGCACATTTTAACAAGAGCAATAAAGATGGAAGTTTTGACTTATCCACTGTTATTGCATTCGACAGTGAGATTTTCTGGAGTGATGTTATTCGTTATCAGGGAAATTCCATGATAGCCAATTTTGGAGTAAACAACCGCAGTTTTATATTGCCGCAGTATCAACAAACAGGTTCAACCGGTGAAGTTCATTTTAATATTTACCAGCAGATAGATAAAGGAACAGATGTTGAAAATCCACTGACAGTGATCCGTCCATTATCCTCTACTGCACAACAGATGCCTGTCTATACGGTTGCCGATTTTAATAACGATGGAAAAGACGAAATTGTTTACATTGAACGAACAAATAGCAGCCATT
Organism: Bacteroidales bacterium; assembly: GCA_031285575.1. Taxonomy (GTDB): domain Bacteria; phylum Bacteroidota; class Bacteroidia; order Bacteroidales; family VadinHA17; genus LD21. The sequence goes on along the minus strand of JAITVX010000203.1, from coordinate 1,692 downwards.
CTGTAACCATACCTAATTTTCCAGCAAAAATTCTCTATAATAAAGGAGAAGTTTTAATGTCATCGGATGTTGTGTTTGAAACATCTTCCTGTAAAATTGTTGAAGAAGATTTAATGACCGGCGCAGCAAACGATTATATACTGCATGGCTATACTTCACAAATGATTGCTTTCGATTTTAACAGCGATGGTTTAAAAGACATACTTTCCTTTGTTTCATCCCATTGGCGAATGTTTAAAAATAATGGCGGCACAACGGGAAGCGATGGCATAACGCGGGTTACCTTTTCGGATGTAACTCCTTATGATAATCAATCATATCAGGAAGATGATATTGTTTACGGCAATACTCGAACCGGCGATTTTAACGGCGATGGTTTAATGGATTTTATTACTTACAACGGTATTATCAATTATACATATATGTATATTGCCGATGGCAATTTAGGATTTATAAAGCGTGATATATCTGATGATGTAACAATCACAAACGATGATTTTAGCGGTACGCGGCATAATGACACAGATGATAATAAAGATGATATGATTGTTACGGATTTTAATTACGATGGAAATTCGGATATTATTATCGTAGATGCAAATCTAAGAAAGGAATGCAGTTGGCATTTGTTCGGTGCATGCATGAATCCTTATGCCGTATATGACAATACCGATATAAGATGGTATGTTTCAAATGGAGCGTCATTTACCGAACACAAACACATAAATCTTACCAGTGAGAATTATTATTATAAGGGTTATACTGCCGCAGGCGATTTTGACGGCGACGGCAGAGAAGACTTGTTCTGTTTTAACGGCGATCTGAATCAGTGGGATCAATCATCTAATGCATATATTTACAACGCTTTCAATACCGGTTTTGCCGGTAATCTTATAACAGGCATTACTGATGGCATGGGCAATAAAACCTCAATAAACTATCAACCTCTTACGTATCCTGAAAAAGCAAACTCAGATATTTTTGATGTTTCATACTTTTATGTCAAAGGCACAACTGCCGGTACGGATTCGCTTTCTACAGTAGATATTCAGGCATCGTTGTACTGTGTAAGCGGCGTATCAAGCCCTGTTTCTGCAACAGAATATTCATACAAAGGGCTGAAAGGCAATGTAAAGGGAAAAGGGCTGCTGGGATTTACCGAAATCAGTGCAAATGATACATTGCACGAACTAAAATCAATTACAAAAATAGAAATGGATTATGAAAAGTGTTTACCTAAACTGCAAAAGCAAGCCGTAACAGATTTATGGGAATATAACCTTTCTGTTGTAGCAAACTATTTTAAGAACTCCAAATCAGGGAATATTTATATTTCAATGCCAGATTCCACTATTGAAGCAGACTGGGATAGAGGTTTACACAAAACAACCAAATATATTAAATATGACAATTATGGCAATTTGCTCGCTTCGCGTACAATACAGGGCAATATGATCAAAACAGACAGTATTTCTTATATTCAGAAAGGCTCCTGGTGTTCCAACAAACCTGCTTCCATACAGACGGTCAGCTCATATCAAAACCTGAAAGATACCATTGTAAAAACCTTTGCTTATGACAGCAAAGGCAATCTTACACAAGAAATACTTCACCCTGACAAAGCGCCATTCAAGGTAATAACCGCATACTCCAATTACGATCTCTTCGGGCATGCCCGAAGCGTAAGCGTTA
>JAITVX010000123.1 GCA_031285575.1 Bacteroidales bacterium | reverse complement strand
ACCGTCGCCATATTTCCTGTCTATTTTGCCAAATTCCACAGGGGCGTTGGCGGGAGTCATAAATGCATCGATTTCTTCAAAACTTCCTTTATCGAAAAGGAGGCTGATTCTTTCCCATACGGCAAGTTTGCCTTTAGAATGCTGCTTCTGCGCCTGTTCGGGGCTATACTGTTTTTTTAATGCCGCCTGTCTTTCTGTAAAAGCCTTATAACTTTTTCCGGATAGATCCATTTAGTTAATTATTTGAGATGTCAAAAGTAACTAATCTTGTTTAATTCCCAAAACAGATTATCGGAACTGACTCTTCATATGTTCAACAAACGAAAGGGTTACAGTTGTTTATATGAATGAAAATACTTGCCGAAAATAGGGTATATCGTATAAAGACAAAATCATTCGGGACAGTATTTTCAAAACGGACACAATCCGCGTTCCCTATCCGGTTGAGGTAGTCAAACAGGTAAAAGCACCACTAACCAGCTGGCAAAACTTCCAAGTATGGTGCGGACGCATTGCCCTTGTGGTTGGTTTGTTCGGTATCATACTCTTTGCGCTGAAACTGAAAAGGAAATTGCCGTTGTAGCAATTACTTTTTCTTACTTTTCCAAAATAAACGAGCAGTAAAATAAATTTACTGCTCGTTTATTTTTTGTATTTTTGTACCCTAAATCGGTTTTCCAAATGTCTAAAACATATACTTTGTATTTGCAGAATATTTGTGAAAAAATAAACACAACACACTGATACTTAGCTTATTAAAAATAAATATATTATTATTACATTTATCGTTTTAATTTTAATCATCCCTAAAATGAACTGTATTCCTGTTTTTAAACGAGTATTGAGCGCTTCAAAAGAGTTAAGCAGCATCGACGAAAGCATTATTAATAAGGTTCTGCGGCATGTTGCCGATGAAGCGGTTAAAAATTCCGATCATATTATTTCGGAAAACCGTAAAGACCTGGCAAAAATGGATGTTTCCGATTCGCGCTACGACAGGCTGGAACTGACCTACGACAGAATTAACGCCATAGCCGCCGACATTATGAAAGTTGCCGACCTGCCTTCGCCGCTTGGAAAAATACTGTCTGAAACAGTCAGACCAAACGGATTGAAAATATCACGTATTTCAGTTCCTTTCGGAACCATTGGAATAATATACGAGGCAAGACCCAATGTAACTTTCGATGTTTTTACGCTCTGTTTTAAATCGGGTAATGCGTGCATACTGAAAGGTGGCAGCGATGCAATAAACTCAAACATCGCTATTACGGAAATAATTCGGTCAACCCTTGAAAAAAACGGAATAAATCCCGACATCCTTGCCCTTTTGCCGGCAGGCAGAAGCGAAACATCGCAGCTGCTTACTGCCGATAAGTATGTTGACCTCATCATTCCCCGTGGCAGCAGAGGATTAATAGACTTTGTACGGGAAAACGCAAAAATACCGGTAATATAAACAGGAGCCGGAATTTGCCATACATATTTTGATGAATCGGGCGACAAGGAACTTGGGCGAAACATTATAAACAATGCAAAAACACGGCGCGTAAGCGTATGCAATGCACTCGACTGCCTTATTATTCATGAAAACAGACTTGACGACCTTGCTTATCTGGTTGGCTTGTGTGCCGACAAGAACGTAACAGTATATGCCGATGCAAAAGCATACAGATATTTAAAAGGGAAATATCCCGCCGGCCTTTTGATGAAAGCCGATAATAGCTCATTCGGCATGGAATTTCTTTCATACAAAATGACCATAAAAACCGTAGCGTCGGTTGGCGATGCCATACAGCATATAAACACCTACGGCTCCAAACACAGCGAAGCCATAATATCCGGAGATAAAAAGAATATTGAGTTGTTTAAACTGCAGGTTGACGCCTCGTCGATATACACAAACACATCGACTGCGTTTACCGACGGTGCAGAGTTCGGCCTGGGTGCCGAAATAGGCATTTCAACTCAAAAACTGCATGCAAGAGGCCCCATGGCACTTGAAGCCCTTACTACGTATAAATGGATTATAGACGGAAACGGACAAATCAGACAATAAGCTTATGCAGAAAAAATACATGGCGAAATATTAAACTGAGGTGCTGGCAAAGTATTTCTTTAAACGAAAGATTGATATACAAACAGGCGAACAATATCGGTTATAAGACTGCAAAACGTAGATTTACATTGGAAATAAGAAACTGCTTCATTTGCCGTTATCATGCTGAAAATGACTCTTGGGAGTATTCTGAAAACATGGTAGGAGTTCCAATATTTTGCAGGTTTCTTAAAATCAAATGTAATTCTAACCAAGCGGTAACTCATTATTATTTTTCATTTATGTAACACACAGTCCAAGCCTGTCTTTATCAACCGTGAAGTTCGGAACAGGATTGATGAGATTATCCACCGGTTGGATGGCAGAGGAAGAAACGTATCGGGTTTTATAGAAAACCTTGCCCTACACCACCTAAGTATGTACGAAGAAGACATTGAGACATAGCGGAAAATATAACCATACTCTTTCAAGATGGATAAGCCTTGCTATGTTGGGGCTTATCCTTTCCTGTTGGACATGAATGTTCATGTTTAGCGATACAAGAGGCTATTCAAAAAAGAGCAGCCTTTATTTTTTCAGATTACAGATAGCCTGATGCCGGTTAGACTGCTTTAGTCAGGCATTGACCAGTTTCCTGTGTTGAAAGCAATAGCGAAGAAGGCAAAGTCTATTGTTACAAGGTCTTTACCGAAGTGGCGGAAGTGTTTGCTGGCTTTCACCTGTCCGGAGACAGCTTACGGAGCGGTAGAATAACCCCTAATCTCCCCGAATAGTAACCACCTTCCGAAGTCCGTGTGCCCATTCCAGCAAGGGGCATGTGTTGTCCCGGCGGATATGCAAAATAATCTTCCTGCTTCAGGTAACCGTAAAACAATACTTTGAGCAGCATACGGGGCTGTAGCAACTGCAATACCATCCTAACTTTCCATAACCTGGTCAAATACAGCCGTTTCATAGCTGTATTGATCAGACGTACAGGTGGATCCGCGGATATATAAGAATCCATGCTTTTCGGGAAACAAAACCGTTTGCCATTGATGGTATTATTTGACAGAAATCCTTATTGAAATATCTCTTTGATTTTAAAATACAAAGAGATGGAAAGCTTTCTAATAAAAATAAGTTAAATTACTAAAAATAAAAGAAATACATTAACAAAAGAGGC
>JAITVX010000099.1 GCA_031285575.1 Bacteroidales bacterium | reverse complement strand
TTTCAGGTTAGCATTCAGACATGTATAGGCTATTCCTTATCCCACCATACTCTTGTTGTCCAGAGGTCTTCACCCTGGCTTGCGATGGCTGTATTATAGTTTTCCGTGTTAAGGCTCGCTTCGGTTTGCGGGTATGGAATCCGCCTCGGTATTGTTCCACCAGTCTGGTTGCCGGGATAGTTTGTTGGCGTAAGTTTTGGATATCCGGTACGTCTCCAGTTTGAATACGTTTCAATGTTATTCATAAAGTTCGACAGATAGAGCTGCGTATGAATTTGTTCCATCTGCTCTTCAAAACTGCCGGCCGCCTTATAGGGGAGCCTTGCAAGATAGTCGTCTATCTGACTTGCCGGTATAACAAATTCTCCGGGATACAGATCTTGAACCGACATTGATGCTCTTACTCCTTTTTCGTAGTGTTCTTTTGGCGTTTCACCTGCCCATCCACGCAAGGCGGCTTCTGCAAGCAGGTATTCAACTTCTGAATAATGCTGGAATATTGTAGGGGCGGCAGGACTTGAGACCATGTGAAGGTTAATTTCCGAATATTCTTTAAGCATGTCGTCTGTCCAGTCAGGAATCAATTCTTTAATTGTCGTATAGTCGTAACCGTGTGGTAATCCTTTTTGTACTTCATATTTTGAGAATTCTGACAATTTTGAAGCATCGGCGTTTCCTTCCCACAGCGTCACATAAAACGGAGATCTTGGATCATTCATTTCGCGTAGCATGGCTACAAAAGTCTGTCCCATTTTTCCATAACCTGTTCCTTTTGCAGAAACAGGCACCCCCTCTGCTCTGCCCATTCTCCATGTATCGTGATTGTATTGATACTGGTCGCCGTCAAAGTGTTCAAGATATGGAATATCGTTATTACCGGTCATAACGCCTCCCGCAATTGCTTTTTTAACCCATGTTTCAGCCATAGCCGGATCGACTTTTGTTAAACGCATGCCAAGCCGGAGCATCAGCGAGTATGCCCATTTTTTCCACTTCGTTGCATCACCGCCGTAAATATAATCGGCTTTCCCGAACGACGGTTTTTGGGGATCGGGGTCTAAATTATTTGCCGCTTCTTCCAGTTCTTTTAACATGTCGGCATAAATTTCAGACTGTCTGTCGAATTTAGGCTTGTATATACCGTCCGTATAGCCTTTACCCGCTTCAAAATAAGGTATGTCTCCATACATATCCGTACAGCGGTGCAGTATGTGAACGCGGAATATCCGCAGGATATTATAATGATTTGACAGTTCCGGGTCGTCTTTTGTCAAGGCAAGTAATTGCTGTGTTTCCTTTAATTCAGTTCTGTACACGGAATTATAAAGCCCGTCAGTATATTCAGGCTTACGTACATATCCTACTCCTGTCCACTGGTAAGCGTTCAGGGAAGAAAAGTATTGCATGAATGCACCTGCCAGTTTATCATTCGGGTATTGAGTATTTCCATCATTTGCTCCGGCTGTTCTGATAATGTTCAGAGAAAAAAGATTGTCAATAACCGGATCAATGTAGGCTTTAGGATTGACGTTCATTTCATCGAAACCCTTATCGCAGGAAATCAGGATTATCATGCAGGAAATTAAAATTTTGCACAACAGTTTTCCTGTAACCGGCTTTTTATTCTGTTTAAATATTTTCATGATATAATTTATTTATAATTATCACTGTAAAAGCTATTTATTTTTAAAACCGTACAGACAGGTTAAAGCCATAACTTCTGGTAGGCGGAACGCCGAAGTTTTCCAGCCCCTGCCCGTTTGCAGTGCTGTAGTTCGATTCGGGATCTACGTTTTCCATAGCAGAATAAATCAGAAAAAGATTACGTGCTACAAAAGAGATATTGGCTGACTGGAACGGCGTTTTATCCAGGAAAACCTTTGGCAACGAATAGCCAAGGTTAAACTGGCGAAGTTTAATAAAATCGGCTTTGTAAACATATTCGTCTGTTATGGAAAAGGCAATACCCTCAAAATATGTTTCGGCATCTACAACTGCATTATATGGATTCCCATTTTGATCGACCCCGCTTACACTAACCCCGGTTTCTCTGACACCGTTTGCAACTGTATTTTTATGCAGTCCGTAGTTTGTTCCATAGGCATTGGATGCAGAATACATTACGCCTCCAAACTTGCTGTCTAACAAAAAGCTGAATGTGAAATTTCTGTAACTGAAGTTATTTGTCAGGCTTATATTCATAGGAGGCACACCGCGTCCGAGGGACATAAATTCGCTCTGCACAGGGATACCGTTAGCGCTGTTATATACAATACGGCCACTTGCATCCTGTTTCATTTTATAACCCGATACCATTCCGAAAGGCTGACCTTCGTAGTGATAAACAAATCCGTTACCGGTTCGAGCTGTGGCAATTGACAGGCTCGGTAAATCATCTGCAATCTTAACTACCGTATTCTTATTGTAAGCCATGTTGAATACAACATCCCAATTGAAACCTGTATTTGTTGAAACCGGCGTGCCTGTCAGCATAAGCTCAACACCTCTGTTTTTCACCTCGCCCACATTCATGGAAACGTTATTATAACTGGTTGACGGCGGTACAGATGCATCAACAATGTCTTTGGTAGTTGTACGGTCGTAGATGGTAAAATCAATACCAATACGGTTATTAAATAACCTGAGGTCCAGGCCTGCTTCCATTGTAGTTGAGGTATAGGGGGCTAACATGTTCGGAATAGTATTTCCCTCAATATACATCAGTGCCTGCCCCAGGTGCGATGACGTTGGAGCCGTAAAAATCTGTCTGGTTCTGTAAGCATCGGGAGCACCTCCTCCTACCTGCGCCCATGAGGCACGCGCTTTTACATAGCTCAACCAGTTTGGTCGTGTTTGCCATGTTTCTGAAATAACATAGCTTAATCCCGCGGAAGGATAGAAAAGGCTGTTATTGCTGGCCATATCCGGATCTGTCAGTGTGGAAAACCAGTCCTCTCTGCCGGTTAATGTCAGATACAGGTAGTTCCTAAACCCAATATCGGCTGATGCAAACAGTGAATTTATTTGCAGCTCTGAAAATGTCTGGCTGAATGTTGGTGTTTTGCCGTTCGATATGAAATAAATAAATGGAACATTTAAATCTCCGCTTGAGAAATTGCTTCTAATGTTATTTTTATACATCTGGTTACCGCCTGCAATCATATTTACAGAGAAATCTCCAATTTTTTTATCAAAACCCAGCAATATTTCAGCGTTGTTTTCATAAAATTTTCGTTTACTTTCAGTCATACTGCCTGGCGCACTATGCAATGTTCCGGTCGGAGTAATATTAAATCCTTCTATGTTTGTATAGTCTGTTCCCAAACGGGCACGCAAATAAAGAAAGTCTAAAATATTATATCTTAGGCTGAATGAACCCAGAAACCGTTGCCATAAGTCTTCATTTTTCCTTTTACTTGCAGCAAAATACGGATTTGAAACAAAATTATAGTCGCTCCATGCCATCTCATTGCCACTTTCATCATATCCGGGAGCAAGAGTCCTTACGTCTATATTTGTTGCCATCAGGCCAATTGCCGCATTCGGATTGCCGGTAAAGTCGGCTATAGCTGTTCGGTTTTTGTTTGACTCAACGTTATACTGGGCTTTCCCTTCAAAAACTATCTTTTTTGAAAGATTCGCATTTGTGCTAAGGTTGAATGTTTTTCTGTTAGTCGATGAATTTGGCACAATAGCATTTACATCGGTGTTGGAAACTGAAAACCTGAAATTTGCAGTCTCATTTCCGCCGCTTATTGCAAGGGTATTTGAAAAGGTGGTTCCTGTATCGTAAAAATTCTTTATGTTATTCTTTTGAGCAACATAAGGCCTTGCCACTCCATCGGGGTTAATAACCATTGAACCGTCCAGTTTGGCTCCCCATGAAGTCCTGCCATTGGAAACAGCCGCCGCTTTATCGCCAGGAGCTATACCTCCTGAGCCTGAACCGTATTCATACTGCCATTCGGGTATTGCAAGAGGATTTTCAAATGTAAACGAAGAATTGAATTCTACCCCGATTCCCTGTCGTGCCTGTCCCGATTTTGTGGTAATGAGTATTACGCCGTTGGC
>JAITVX010000081.1 GCA_031285575.1 Bacteroidales bacterium | reverse complement strand
ATAACCCGCTAATGTTTACCGACCCGACGGGTGAGTTTTTCTTCTCATTATTTTTAGGCCCATTAGGAGCCATTATTGATGCTGCCTGTTGGGGAGCTGTAATTGGCGGTGCTACCTATACAGCCAGTGTAGCCATGAGTAATGGCGGTTTCAGCAACTGGAGCTGGAACAGCTTCTGGAGCTCTGCCGGACTTGGAGCTGTTTCCGGAGTTGCAACTGCCGGAATTGGCAATATGTTTGGGCCTGTTGGAGGAAATTTTACAAAATTTGGAGACATCGTAGGGCATGAACTTGGCCGTGCCTTTACCCACGGAGTTGCCAACGGTTACATTGCAGGAGTTACCGGTGGCGACCCTTTGAGTGCCTTTACAGCCGGCGGATTAGGTTCACTGGCCGGCTCGGCCTTCAGTGCGTATGCGCCCGATTTTGCCCGAAGCCCTGTTGGGCAGCTTGCATTCGGCGCCGTATCGGGAGGTGTAGGAGCAGAATTGACAGGTAGCGACTTTTGGCAAGGCGCAGCCATTGGCCTTATGACAACTGGACTGAATCACATGCAGCAAGAGGTAAAATTAAATATGCAAATTCGGAAATATGTTGAAACCATGTTTCCCGACAGAATCCCTGAAGGTGCTGATGTCAAGTTTAAATTATTTAATGAACAAGGCGGCTTAACAAAAGCAAATCCATCAAATCATTCAAAATTAGATGTTTCAATATCGAGAAAATCTTGGCTTGACAAAGACAACAGGTATTTAATAGATATTATAGACCATGAACTTGTTCATGTGGACGACTATGCAAGTGGTCGGGTTCTCAGATACGCACAAAAATATAATCTTGTCCAACAAGAAGCTATTATGGAATATAAAGCATATAGTCAAAATCAATGGTATAATATAAATATGAGACAACCAGGTATGCGTATAGATTATTCTAAGGTAATTGATACATACAGAAGACAGTTGCCTTATGAATGGTAGAATATTAAATGATTAATAGGTAATTTAAAGATGAGAACATTATTTACAATTTTGCTGACAATACTTTTTACTTCAAAAATTTTTGGAACGCCTCAAATTCCTGATAAAATAATTTACAATGGGAAAGAATATAGATTGTTACATAACACCCCAATGGAAAATTATTTTAAAAAATATCCTGACAAGAATCCACAAAAAGGAAATATACCGTTATTAACCGGACTTTGGCGTGGATATGTGGCAACATTTGAAATTAAAGGGAATCAATTATACCTTAAAGATATAGAAGTGCCAACAGAAGGATGTATAGATAATAAAAGTTATTATGGCCTAAGTTGGAAAAGTGTTTTAAATGAAATATTCCCGAATACAAAACTGGTAAAAATTGATTGGATGACGGGGCTGCTTATTTTACCGACGGGGGAAATAGTTGAACATGAACAACGATATGGAGATTATCCGACATACGAAAATTATATTTTATTGGAAATAGATAAAGGTATTTTAAAAAAAGAAAAACAGGTTGGACATAAAGAATATGAAGAGTTTAAAGAAAATAGCGTCATGCTTTTTTGTAAATGGACAGAAAAGGCAATTATATTTACTTTATAATTCAGGTGGCTATGTTAAAACAGGTATTACATTCTATATGGATAACACTCACGCTAATAGTTTTATGCTGTGCCTGCTCTCCCAGGGCGAGTTATTATGATTATGGCACAGGGATAAGAGATACTATTTATAAAGAAGTAATCGCACATAAAATTATAAATCCGGAGTTGAAACGTTTACTTACAGAGTATAATACAAAATACAGGAATGACCCTCAAGTAGAAGGGACAGGGCTTTGTATATATTGTCATACATATACAGACTCTATTTGTTATGATATATGTTATATTGCAGGGATTAACCGTATTTCGGGATTGATTGTTTGCGAACCGGTTGAAGGTAAGGATGTTTCTTTGATTATGATAGATTTGCTTAATTATTTTTCTTTACCAACTGAACGCTCAATTGAGATTTTGAAGGATTCAAATCCGGAAGAATATTTGATACACAAAGAAAATCAAAAAGGACTTCAACGGATTAAAGATGAATTTGAGAGAAAAATCACTTTGGTAATATCTGATTTTCCTGCATGGCATGTTGTATTCGACCGTAATAATAACCTGTTACGTGTCATTAAACCGTAATACTGATTTGGTTTTGTTTTAAATGAAAGGATATAAAATATTTACAGGTCAAATTAACAGTGTTGATATTATGCTTAATATACCCTGCAAAACACCGTAGAAACAAAAAGGCAGTATTAAATATTTGGATTATATTGCCGGCAATATTGAAAACGGGATGATAGAAAAACAGGAAGCCATAGAATACATACTTTATAACCGAGTGTTTTCCATCCCCGCGCAGCGGCATAAAAATGGCTGCGCAGCCATTTTAAAGGCATATACCTACACAGTAAACAGCAGTGAAATACAACGGCGAAACACAGCATTATATGGCACGTTCATGGTATCTCCAACACACTGAATGAAGCATGCACTAAGGAAGGTCATCAAAAAGGAGCAGCCAAGACCGGGAGGCAATAAACAGTTTGTACGAAATATACGGTATATAGACCATTTCCTTTTACAATCTCTTTTTTACTTGCAATTTCCGTAAAACTTGCAAAAACTGTAAGTTTTACGGAAATTAGCTATACCTTTACCGTATGAAAAAATATATAGAACGCAGGGGATATCTTGATAAACTTCAGTTGTACAGGGATGAGGGAATTATCAAAGTAGTAACAGGATTGCGTCGTTCGGGTAAATCCACACTGCTGGAGCTGTTCAGATACCGGTTGCACGAATCGGGCATAGATCCGTCGCAGACACAATCGTACAATTTTGAACGGCCCGAAGACGCTCTCAACAAGTTGTGGAGCGACCTCTACTTCGAGATAAAATCCAAACTGCAGGTCGGTAAGCGGAACTATGTTTTTCTCGACGAGGTTCAGAATATCGCCGAATTTGAGAAACTGGTCGATGGTCTGTTCGTTACCCCTGATGTGGATGTCTATATCACCGGCTCCAATGCCAACCTGCTGTCGAGCGAACTTGCAACGCTGTTGAGCGGCAGGTATATCGAAATATCCATCCTGCCTTTCTCATTTGCCGAATATCTCGAACTGCGAGGCATCGACACCACTAACAGGTATCTCAATTACGAGGCTTTTTTTTTCGACTATGTGAACGAGACCTCTATGCCGAAAGGTATCGAGTTGCGTGAGAAAGGATTCGACGTGGTATATGAATATCTTGAAGCCCTGTATGTCACCATCATTGAAAAGGACATTACCAAACGTCGCCGTATTAATGATAAACGGGCATTTGGCAATATAGTGAAGTTTGCAGCGTCGAATATCGGCAGCCAGCTCTCGCCGAGCAGTATATCCAAATCACTGAAGGCCGACAACCAGAGCATTTATTACGAAACGGTAGAGAGATATTTGGAGTATCTGGTTGAAAGTTTTGTTTTCTACAGGGTAAACCGTTTCGACATCAAGGGTAAAAAGCAACTCGCCACGCAGGAGAAGTATTATATTATTGATCCCGGATTGCTCAATATTTTGCTTGGGCGTACCAGGCGTGCAGACAGGGGACATATTCTGGAAAACGTGGTTTATCTCGAACTGTTGCGCAGAGGCTGCAAAGTATGGACAGGTACAATGCGAAATGTGGAAATTGATTTTACCGTAAAGAATAAAACCGGAGATATGGAATACTATCAGGTGGCCTGGGAAATATCTACCCCCGAAACCGAGGCGAGGGAGTTTGGCTCGCTGGAGAAGATAAAGGACAATTATCCTAAATTTCTGCTCACCACCGATTCATTTCCGCAGAGCCGTGACGGGATCATCCATCGGAACGTTTTTGAATGGCTTATGGAAAGATAACGCATTGCTGCCGGTAGCCGTCACTTATCTTGCAACCGGCCTGTTCCCGTTTCTTTTCCATCATGGAATATTGACGTTTTTGTTTTACCGCCAACACAGATAACAGTGTGTTGCCATGTTACCATGTATCTATTCTCTAAAAGTTTGAAGGCATATACCTATACAGTAAACAGCAGTGAAATACAACGGCTAAAACCCAGTCTAAAAAAGAGGCAATACAAAACGGCTTTTGATTTGGAATATATGAAAAAAACGCTCAAAATTCCGTGCGTTTGCCCTGCAACCGGCAGAGGCTATGCTTTGCAGAAAATAAAAGTTTTTTACTTTTGCATCAGGAAACAGAATACGTGATTTCATTTTACCGGGATGTTTACTCTTAAAATCATATAATGGCATTTATCAGGCTTGTTCTTATCAATCTATTCCTTGCTTTTCCCTTAACCGGCATTCAGACGGATGAGAAATTCTTTATACCGCCGGTAAATATCCCGCTGCTGTTGTCGGCAAACTTCGGTGAACTGCGCCCCGACCACTTTCATTCGGGCATCGATATAAAAACACAGGGCGTTACTGGAAAAGACGTAATAGCCGCAGCCGATGGCTATGTTTACAGGATAGGCGTTTCGCCGTCGGGGTTTGGCAAGGCCCTGTACATGAGGCATCCTAATGGATACTCGACTGTTTACGGACATCTCGATAGGTTTAACGATGAAATTGAACAGTACGTAAAAAGCCGGCAATACAGCCAGAAAAGTTTTACCGTAAGCCTGTTTCCGCAAAAGGATGAGTTTAGTTACAAACAGGGCGATCTTATTGCATATTCGGGCAATTCGGGCAGCTCGGGCGGCCCGCACGTGCACTATGAAATACGTAAGGCCGACAGCGAGGAGCCGGTAAACCCCCTCCTGTTCAGCTTTGGAGTTAAAGACGACATACGGCCTGTGCTCGAAAAACTTTTCATATATCCGCTGTCGAGTTCAACCTCCATTAATGGAAAAAACGCCATAAAACAGCTCGATCTTGTAGCCGGCGGACGCGGCAACTACAGTATCTCTGCCGGAAACAGCATCGTTATAAGCGGGAAAGCCGGATTCGGCATAAAATCGTACGACCTGCTTAACAACAGCCACAACAAATGCGCCGTATATTCAATAGAACTTGTTATCGACAGTACCACGGTATATAAATACACAATGGACGGCTTTTCGTTCGACGAATCGAAATACGTGAACAGCCACATGGACTACGCAACATACATAAGGAGCCGGATACAGGTGCAAAAGGCATATATCCTGCCGAACGACAGGCTGCGCACATACACTGCCACCGGCAGAGGCGTGTTTAACTTCAGCGATGGCAGAACGCACAAAGTCGATTTCCATGTAGCCGACGTTCACGGCAACCGCTCAACACTGTCGTTCAACGTAAGGTCGGAGCCCGGCGGAGCCGTAACTGCCGCCGCAGACGATACTCCCGGCATAACTGTTATGCCATATAGCAGACAAAACACATTTGCTGCGAAAAACGTAAAAGTAACCATTCCGGCCAACGCCCTGTACGATACCCTGCGGTTTCAGTACCGGCGCATTGCCGGCGACGGCGAAATGCTATCAGATATTCATCAGATAGCGACAAAATACGATCCCCTTCACAGGGCATACACACTGTCCATAAAGCCCGATGTAATAATTCCGGGGAAAGAGTCCAAAATGCTTATACTGAAAATCGACGACAACCGTAAAAGCCCCCTGAACAGCACATGGGAAAACGGCTATCTTACCGCCCGCCCGGCAACGTTTGGCAGCTTTGCAGCAGGTATCGATACAATACCGCCGTCCATAAGCCCTGTGGGATTTGCTTCGGAAAACAATCTTACCGGCAAACGGGAGCTGAGGATAAGAATAAAAGACGACCTGTCGGGTATAAAATCATACGAACCGGAAATAGACGGCGCTTGGGCTCTCTTTGAGTACGACCAGAAAAACGACCTTATCATATACCGGTTCGATGCAGACAGGATAACCAAAGGAATCAGGCACAATTTTTCACTGAAGGTATCAGACCGGCAGAACAATACAAGCGTATATAAAGCCACCTTTGTGTGGTAGAACCGGCATGGCCAACGCACGGAATTTATGCAGCACGTTTCCTGTTTTAAAAATTAATATAAACAAGAATCTTCCCGCGAGGCTTCTCAAAAGCCCGGTGGGAGTTCTCTTTAGGCTTGCAGCCTGTTGCTGGATTGCTTCAGCTATATCATGGCAGAACAGGTTCTTTACTGGCAGCAATGTGAACGGAGTTGCCGGCTAAAAGGTTTATGACAATTGATATTTTATCGTCAAGGGGCAGTTGCGCATCTATCCAGTGTATCTTGGTCCCTTTTCGTTCCATTCCCCTGAACCATGTCATCTGGCGTTTGGCAAACTGGCATATGGCGGTTTCGAGGCCTGATACCATATCGACGTAAGCAAGCCTGTTTGTGAGATAAAGGGTTATAAATTTGTATTCGAGGCCATAATATATCAATGTTTCGGGGTCGATGCCCGAGTTGAGGAGGTTTTGCACTTCGTCTATCATGCCTTCGTCGAGGCGTTGCCGGAGTCTTCTTGCAATGTTTTCCCTTCGCCGTTCTCTGTCGGGCAGTATCCCGACCGCAAGGTACGTAATTACCGGCGCCGGGCTTGTACTGGCCGTGCTGTTCTGCACATAATGTTCTATTTCTATTGCGCGTATGGCGCGTTTTTTCGTGTCTGTGTCGGTTTTATTATGAAGCTTTTTGAAAGAAGCGAGTATTGCGGCAAGTTCGTCGATTG
The DNA here is from genome assembly GCA_031285575.1 of Bacteroidales bacterium. Classification (GTDB taxonomy): domain Bacteria; phylum Bacteroidota; class Bacteroidia; order Bacteroidales; family VadinHA17; genus LD21. The sequence continues at coordinate 481 of JAITVX010000081.1, read as the reverse complement.
TTTTTTCTTCAAGCTGTTTCCGGAGGTCATTGTTGGGAGGGACCTCCATCATACGGTATCCGTTCACAACGCTGTCAACCCACATTCCCGAACCTCCGCATACAACCGGAAATACTCCCCGCTGTTTAAGCAATTCATATACATTGAAAAACTGCCGCTGATATTCGAATACATTATACTTTTCGCCCGGCTCGGCAATGTCGATAAGGTGGCATGGTATCTGCACTCCGTTTACGATATAATCGTTATAGTCCTTTCCCGTCCCGATGTTCATCCGGCGGTACACCTGCCTCGAGTCGGCGCTTATTATTTCGCCGTTGAGCCTGCCGGCAACAGCCGATGCAAGAGCCGTTTTGCCCGATGCCGTGGGGCCGGTTATTAAAAGAAGATCGTAATTGCAGCTGTTCAATTTGAATTTGTTAATTAACCGTAACGAAAATAATATGGCAAAAATAATTAATTTTGTCCTTTCATTACAGCA
>JAITVX010000056.1 GCA_031285575.1 Bacteroidales bacterium | reverse complement strand
GCTCCGGAACTGTTGTTGGAGGAGAATATGCCGACGATCCGTACAATAATTACGGTTGACACACTTTACACTTTTGACCGCATCAGATGATAAACGTATCGGGAATCACAAAAGCCTACGGCGACCTGAAAGTTCTTAAAGGAATTGATATTCAAATCGGCAACAGTGAGGTCGTATCTATTGTGGGGGCCAGTGGAGCAGGCAAAACAACCCTTCTTCAGATAATAGGCACACTCGACAAGGCCGATTCGGGAAAAGTTTCTTTCGACAATACCGATGTCGGCAGCCTGAAAGGCAAATCACTTGCATTGTTCCGCAACAATAATATTGGCTTCGTATTTCAATTCCATCAGCTCCTGCCTGAATTTACCGCCCTCGAAAACGTCTGCATACCGGCGTATATTGCCGGCAAAAGCAAAAGTGAAGCAGAACGGAAAGCCATGGAACTGTTGAGCTTTTTAAACTTGACGGATAGGCTTGGGCATAAACCTTCCGAATTAAGCGGCGGCGAACAGCAGCGGGTAGCAGTTGCACGGGCGCTTGTCAACAATCCGTCAGTAATACTTGCCGACGAGCCCTCCGGCAATCTTGATACTGAAAATAAAAACGAACTGCACAATCTGTTTTTCAAACTGCGCGACACTTTCGGACAGACAATCATTATCGTTACTCACGACCGCCAGCTTGCCGACATGTCGGACAGAACGCTTAAAATAAAAGACGGGCTTATAGTAAATGAACTCTGAAAAGGCATATAACGGGCTCTCGTTTGACGAACTGAAAGAATTTCTCGAAGAAAAATACCTGAAGTTTAACACCCTATCGTTTATAGATGCCGACCCCATTTCCATACCCCACCGGTTTTCATCGCGAGCCGACAGAGAAATAGCCGGATTTCTGGCTGCAACAATAGCATGGGGAAGACGCGACCTTATCCTGAAAAGCAGCAACAGACTGATGGGATTATTGCAAAACGCCCCCCACGACTTTATAATTAATGCCGACGACGACGATATTGAACAACTGACCGGCTTTGTATATAGAACATTTAACGGACATGACTGCATGGTCTTTATACATGGACTGAGGCATATTTTTACACATTACACCTCTGTTGAAGACGTTATAGTTGAAGGTATGAAAGCGGCAAACGGTTCGCTGATATCGGGACTGTCGCATCTGCGTAATGTTTTTTTTTCGGTAAACCATACCAGACGTTCCGAAAAGCACTTTGCAAACGTAGCAGCAGGCTCGGCAGGCAAAAGACTGTTCATGTACCTCAGATGGATGGCAAGAAAAGACACCAAAGGCGTCGATTTTGGAATATGGAACCGCATAAACCCCTCGGAACTGTTTATTCCACTCGATTTGCATTCGGGTAACACCGCACGAAAAACAGGTCTGCTTGCACGAAAACAGAACGACTTTAAGGCTGTAGCAGAACTTACTGCCGAACTCCGTAAATTCGACCCGTACGATCCTGTAAAGTACGATTTCGCTCTCTTCGGCCTTGGCGTCAACGAAAAATTCTGACATGGGAAGCAGTCGCTTTGCATTCAAAAAATTTGTAATAGAACAAAACCGGTCTGCATTTAAGGTGGGAACCGACGGCGTCATTCTTGGCGCCTGTGCCAGCGTGGAAAAAGCAGAAAGAATACTCGACACAGGAGCCGGCACAGGCCTTATTGCATTGATGCTGGCACAAAGATGCAATGCCGAAATAGTTGCAATAGAACCCGACCATGAATCGTTTGCTCAAATGTGCGAAAATATAAACGCCAGCCCGTGGAGCAACCGGATAAAAGCTGTTGAAACAACACTTCAGAATTTCCGGTATTCCGGCAAATTCGACCTTATAGTTACCAATCCGCCATACTTTTTCCGATCGCTGAAAAACCCCGACCCAATAAAGTCGCAAACCCGGCATAACGACACGCTTAAACCGTCAGATATTCTGGCCGGAGCCGTTAGTCTGCTCAACAAACACGGCGCGCTTCAGCTCATAATGCCATGCACCGAAGGAAACCGGTTTATTGCAGAGGCAACACAATACGGCCTGTATTGCTGCAATATTATCAGAATAAAACCATTGCCGGCATCCGAAGTAAAACGACTTGTTCTGACATTCAAGAGAACTAAAACTGTGCCGGCAGAACAAACCATTACCATCAGCACCGGTAAACGACATGAGTTTACCGGTGAATATATGGAACTTACCAGAGATTTCTACCTGCACTTCTGATTTAACTGTAAGCCTGCCGCAGAAAATAAATTAATGTACACATCTCAGAAAACATTATTTTTGAATGTTTTTAAAACAGTCTTCCTTGGAAAATATGCAGTATGTTATTTCAAATGCAGTATTCAGTATAGTCATTGCTGTAGAAGTCAACAAATTCGTTACATGTTTAGCATTTTTACAGGTAGTAAATTACGGCGTGTTAGCATAATTTCAACTCATCGTAAATAAGGGCTAAATTCAAGAATTCCAGATACATTTGAACCCTTTGATGCGATAAAAAAGCCGTTTGACCCCGTTTCTACGTTTATAAATCGTTTTGTTGTACCACCACGGCTCCTTCCGGTTGGATCCAGGTGGAACAACCGGCGTAAATCCCATGTTTTTCATAGTTTTACGTATCAAATCATTTTCATATCCTTTGTCCATTGCCATGTATG
>JAITVX010000104.1 GCA_031285575.1 Bacteroidales bacterium | reverse complement strand
TTGCGGAAGGTATATTGCGTTCCCTGTCCGTCGTTTATGGTAATGGTTACGGTGCCTTCGGCAACGTTGTCAACAATGCTGAGTATTTTGGTATCGCCCGCTTCGCCCTGCTGTCCCTGCGCTCCGGTTACACCGGTCGCCCCTGTTTGCGTCAAAAAACATATCTGCATAAGAATTATGCAGGTGAAACTGTAACCGGTTGTTTCAGCTCCGACGGCGGGTAAAAAAATAATTTCATGCGGTTGCCCCGGTGCGCTTGCAATTAATTTTTAAATTAGCGGCATGAAAAACTATGGCTCCTTCGACAATACCTGGCTGCCAACCACCGTAAAAGAGGTTGAGATACTGGGTTGGGACGCAATAGATGTTATTCTTTTTGGCGGCGATGCGTATGTTGACCACCCTTCGTTTGGCATTGCGGTAATAGCAAGGGTGCTTGAAAGCGAAGGCCTGCGGGTTGCAGTGGTTCCGCAGCCAAACTGGCGCGACGATTTGCGCGATTTCAAAAAGCTTGGCCGTCCGAAATATTTCTTCGGAGTGGCGGCAGGCAACATGGATTCGATGGTTAACCACTACACCGCTACCAGGCGCCTGCGTTCCGACGACGCCTATACACCCGGAGGCAAGGCCGGTTTCAGGCCCGACTATCCGACAACAGTATATACACATATCCTGAAAAGCATCTGGCCCGATGTTCCCGTTGTGGCCGGCGGCATTGAAGCCTCGATGAGGCGCCTTACCCACTACGACTACTGGAAGAACCGCCTCGAACCATCCATCCTTGTAAGCAGCGGAGCCGACATGCTGATTTACGGCATGGGCGAAAACCCTGTAAGGGAACTTGCCCGGAGCCTTGCGCAGGGAATACCGTTCGGCAGCCTTAAAACAATTCCGCAAACGGCCATAGTATTGAAAAAAGACGAGCCGGAGCCCGAACACCGGCAGTGGAAAAATATTGTACTTAATTCGTTTGAACAGTGCTGCAGCAGCACACGTTTATTTGCAGATAACTTTGTGGCGTTTGAAAAAGAGTCGAACAGGCTGAACGCAGGCCGGCTTATTGAAGCCTCGGGCAACATGCGTGTTGTTGTAAACCCGCCGTTCGAGCCAATGAGCGAAACCGAGATAGACCATACCTACAGCCTGCCGTATAAATACCTGCCGCATCCGCGATACAACAAAAAGGAAGCGATACCCGCCTACGAAATGATTAAGTTTTCCGTCAACATCCACCGCGGATGCTTTGGCGGATGCAGCTTCTGTGCAATAGCGGCGCATCAGGGAAAGCAGATTGTAAGCAGGTCTGAAAAATCGGTTATTGCGGAAGTTAAAAACCTTGTCGGGAATCCCGATTTCAGGGGCTATGTGTCCGACCTTGGAGGTCCTTCCGCAAACATGTATGGCATGGGCGGGAAAGACCTGCAAAAGTGCCGCGCATGTTCGCGGGCATCGTGCATTTGGCCGTCGGTATGCGGCAACCTGCAAACAGACCACAGGCGGCTGTCGATGCTTTACAGTGAGGTTGACAGGATTGCCGGAGTAAAAAAGACATTTATAGGCAGCGGCGTCAGGTACGACCTTCTGTTTCCGGAATGGAATAAAAACGCAGGAAAAAGCGAAGAAAGCTATCTGCGCGAACTGATACTTAACCACACGTCGGGAAGGCTGAAGGTAGCGCCCGAACACACCTCGCCGGAAATACTTGCAGCAATGCGCAAACCGCCGTTCTGGCTTTTCAGGAAGCTTAAAGACATATTCGACAGTACGGTAAAAACACGCGGGGTAAACTATGAACTCGTACCCTACTTTATATCATCGCACCCCGGATGCAGCGATGCCGAAATGAAAGCCCTGGCCGCAGAAATAAAGGCACTCGACATAAGGCCCGAACAGGTGCAGGACTTTACGCCCACACCCATGACGCTGGCAACCACAATGTTTTATACCGGTTTTAACCCATACACCGGCAAGAAGGTATTTGTAGCGCGCAGCATTGAAGACAAGCGCAGGCAGAAGAATTACTTTTTCTGGTGGAACGGCAAAACGCCCCACGGGCGTAAAAACAGATAATACGGCATTATCTAAAGGAAAAAACACCCGCTATTGCAGCAGCGAAAGCATCGACAGAAACAGTTTCAGGGCCTGCTCTTTTGGTTCATCGAGGTTGAAATCGATGTTGCGGGTTAAATAGTGTTCGAGTTCGGTGCCTTTTATCACCCCTACCTGCCCCATTTCGGCAACCACGGCCGGTATGTTTTCCACTCCGTGCTTCAGGGCCGAGTTGAAATCGCCGACAGTTGCCGCATCAATTTTTTTGTTGGCCGCCCAGCATGCAAATACAAACGGCAGGCCGGTGTGGCGTTTCCACTCAAGCGCCAAATCTGTGCGGCAGGTAAAATGCTGTTCGTATTGAAAACACTGGTCGCCGATGAGGGTAACGGCTTCGTTTGGTTTCAGGGCTGTGAAGTCGAACAGTTCACCTGTTTGCTTCCACGCGAACTCTTTTTTCCAGAAGTTGCGGGCGAGCACGCGGGTGAGGTTTACGGAGGTCAGAGAACGGTAGTCGAGGTAAACCGTGTCGATGCTGTCGAAGGGCGAGTTGCTCAGCAGCATCACTGTCTTTACCTTTCCGCTGGCGCCAATGCAGTAGTTGCTTGCAATATGGTATTCGGGAAGCATTGGCAGTGCGGCAACGGGTATCAGCCCCATATCGACGGCGCCCGATACGAGTTTTGCAGCGCACTGCGCCGGATGATCGGTTTCTATTATGGCTTTTTCGCTGAAGCCGGAGTGTTTCAGCCCGAATATAAAGGGGTAGGTGTTGGCATATTTCACTGCGGATATTCTGATTCTGTTCATTTCGTTTTTTTTGAAACGGCTAAATTACTGCTTTTGTGAAACTGAACATGCTTCTTCGGAAAATATAACTTCCATACCCTGTTCGTCATTGCGAACGGAGTGAAGCAATCCAGAACATAACATGGATTGCTTCGTCGTTCCTCCTCGCAATGCCTGTGCCGGTGTTTTTTTATTATTCCTTCGGCGGTGCTGCGGCGGTGTCGCC
>JAITVX010000078.1 GCA_031285575.1 Bacteroidales bacterium | reverse complement strand
AAAAAATCGAACAGGGCATGCATGGAGCTATACGACAGGTTAACGGCAAAAGGAAAACAGAAAAAACTCGCCCTGATTGCCGTATCAAATAAACTGCTCAGGCAGGCGTTCGCTATTGTTAAAAACAAAACTGAATATGATGAATGTTTTTTTATCGAAAAAAATTGCAGGATAACACAGTTCTTTGCGAGGGCAAAGCCCGAAGCAACCGCACCCGTCATTGCGAGAGCTTGCCCGAAGCACTCCCGCGCTCCGTGTGTTCTGGATTGCTTCCCGCTTCGTGCCTCGCGGTCGCAATGACGAACAGGGTTTTGAAGTTCTATTTTCCGCAGAAGTCTAATATAAAATACATATCAAAAAACAATATTAACATAATTATTAAAATTTTACCTTAACTTTGAATACCGAAACACGATTTAAAGACATCACGCCACAACAGTATATTATAAAAGCAAATAACATAAAAAAATGAAACGAAGAACCGCAATTAAAAACCTGTCGGCACTTCCCGTAGCCGGAGTAATAGGAAGCACATCCATAATGCATCTTGCAGGCTGTAAAACCGATAAAACCGCCATGTTGCCGGTAACAAGCCTTTACGAATCGATAGGTGTACGCACCGTAATAAATGCACGCGGCACCATTACCGTACTCGGCGCAAGCCGCATTTTGCCCGAAGTGCAGCAGGCAATGGACGAAGCCGTTGCAGGCTACGTACAGATAGACGAACTGATGGACGGCGTGGGCAAAAGGCTTGCCGAACTCACCGGAGCCGAATCGGGCTGCATAACAGCCGGAGCATCGGCAGCAATAACCGCCGCAACAGCCGGATGCGTTACCGGCGGCGACCCAGACAAAATATGGATGATACCCGACAATATTGCCGGAATGAAGAACGAGGTAATAATCACATCATATTCGCGAACAGCATACGATGCAGCAGCAAGAGCCGTAGGCGTAAAGATGATAGAAGTAGAAACACTCGCAGAACTGAAATCGGCACTCCGTCCCTCCACCGCCATGATAATGATCCTGGCAGGCTCGGCATCAGAAAACGGACCGCTGTCGTTAAAAGAAATATCTGCTGAAGCCAAAAAAGCAGGCGTTCCCGTCCTTGTCGATGCCGCCGCCGAAGGCCTTGAACTGCCAAACCCGCATCTGTCGCAGGGCGCCGACCTTGTTGCATACAGCGGCGGCAAATACCTTAATGGCCCCCAGTGCGCCGGCCTGCTGCTCGGACGAAAAGACCTTATATACGCCTCAAGAATGAATACAGGCCCGCACCACGGATTCGGACGCGGCTTTAAAGTAGGGAGAGAAGAAATAATGGGCATGCTTGCCGCAGTTGAAATGTGGTTCAGGCGCGACCATCAGGCCGAATTGAAACTGTGGAATTCGCGACTTGAATACATCGCTGGCAAACTGCAGGATATTCCAGGCGTTACCGTCAACATCCGCCAGCCACGCGGACGCTCAAACCCAAGTCCCGGCCTCGCCGTATCGTGGGATATTGAAAAAATACCACTGAAAGGCATCGATGCCGAGCAGGCTCTCTGGGATGGAAACCCGCGTATTGCAGTCAGCGGCTTCGGCAGCTTTCTGCCATTTCCGCCAAACGAAAGCCCCAACATCTCAATCAACTCGTCGCAGCTGGCCGACGGCGACGAAATTATTATTGCCGACAGCGTTTACCGGCTGCTGTCTGCCCCTCCTGCAATAACACTCCCCACCGGAGCTCCTGCGCAAAACATTGCAGGGCAGTGGGAACTTGAAATGAAATTTTATGCAAGCACAGTAAGTCAGTCGCTTAAAATAGAACAAAACTACAACCAGCTTGCAGGAACTCACACTGGCAGCATAGGGCAGCGCAACATAAGCGGCACAATATACGGCAACGAAGTACTTATAAGAAGCTCATACGGAAAAGACGGCGCCCGGATCAATATCGAATTCAAAGGTGAAATAAACGGCAACACAATGCATGGCGACGCAATACTTGGTGAATACGGCACCGCTACATGGAGTGCAAAAAAAATCTGACCGCAAACAGACACAGACATGGAGTGCCGGAAAAACTGCGGAGCCTGCTGCATAGCAATATCAATATCGTCGCATATACCCGGAATGCCCGGAGGTAAACCGTCGGGTACAAGATGCATCCATCTTCTCGACGATTACCGATGCAACCTGTTTGACAATTCGCAAAGACCAAAAGTATGCATCGATTACCTTGCCGAAACCGATTTCTGCGGCTTCGACCGTGCCGAAGCCCTTGCTATCCTGTATAAACTCGAAAGCCGCGACGCATGTCTTGCCTAAAAGAAAAATAATATTTTACACCGAAAACATATTTATACCGTAATGACAGAGATAAGAAAAGCTACACAAGAAGATATGCCGGCAATAGCTGAATTTCAGATAAAAATGGCCATGGAAACAGAAGGCCTGGCGCTGTTGCCCGAAACGGTAGAAGATGGCGTTAAGGCAGTTTTTGATAAACCGGGCAGAGGGCAGTATTGGGTTGCAACCAGCGACAGCAAAGTAATTGCATCGCTGCTGGTTACTTATGAGTGGAGCGACTGGCGAAACGCAGAGGTATGGTGGCTGCAGTCGGTTTATGTAGAGCCGCAGTTCAGGAGAATGGGGATTTTCAGTAAAATGTACGGATATGTAAAAGCGGAGGCAGAAAGGTATGGTGCCACCGGACTGCGTTTATATGTAGAGGCAAACAATGTCGCTGCCCAAAAAACATACGAGGCCGCGGGCATGAAAAGCGGACATTACCTGCTGTATGAATGGCTAAAGCAGGGTTGAATGGTGTGGCTGGTATTGATATTTACAGTTCCATACTGTATTATCCTCATGGCGATATACAGAGGGCTCAAACGTATTGTGTATTTTGAACCCCGACAGCAGAGCGACAGGTTTGTGAGTGTTCTGATACCGTGCCGCAACGAACAGAAAAACCTTCCATACATACTTGGCGACCTTGCGTTGCAGCATTATCCTGAAAATCTTTATGAAGTTATTGTTATTGATGACAATTCTGATGACAGCACGTATGATATTGCCGCCTCGTTTGAGCCTGTCCGCAATCTGCGGGTAATTAAAAACAGTGGCCTCGGCAAGAAAGATGCCATAAGTGCTGGCATCTGTGCTGCCTGTGGTGATCTGATCCTTACTACCGACGCCGACTGCCGCGTTGGAAGCAGGTGGATAGGTACAGTAGCGTTGTTCAGCCACAGCACAGAAGCCAACCTTATAGTATGTCCCGTTACGATTATGCCTGCGAGGGGGTTCTGGGGCAGGTTCTGCGAGCTTGAGTTTATGAGCCTTCAGGGCGTAACGGCAGGTTCCGTTTTGCTGGGAAGCGGTATAATGTGCAACGGGGCAAATCTTGCATTCGACAAACAGGCGTGGCTCGACAGCAGATACAGCCTTCATCCCGAAATAGCTTCCGGCGATGATGTTTTTCTGCTTCACAGTATAAAGAAAGGAGGGCAGGTTGCCTGGCTCGAATCGCAGGAAGCGATGGCTACGACTCGCAGGGAGCCTTCGGTAAGAGAATTCATGCGGCAGCGGTCGCGGTGGCTGTCAAAAGCGCGGACATACGACGATGTATTTACGGTTATTGCAGGTGTAGCGACATTTGCCACCGTTTTGTTTCAGGCAGTAACTTTTATAGCTGCATGTTTCAACCATACCTTTATGTATATATACATACTGGCTGTTGTACTGAAGTCGGTTCCCGACGGGCTTATTCTGCGCAACGTAACCCAACGCTACGGCAGGCAACCGCTGATGAGATGGTTTTTGCCGTCGCAGGTTGTTTATCCTTTTTATGTTATTGCCGTTGCAGCAAAGGCTTTTATGCTGCCGGGCAAAAGGGGTTAGTTGCCCATTTCCGAAAGGAACTTGATTCTCATCAGCCGTATTTCTTCTTCTTCGTATTCGTTGCCCAGTTCTTTTATGGCGTCTTCAATGGAATCGGATTCGGCTTCTTCCCTGAAATATGAATATATTTCCTGCTGGCGTTCTTCATCAATAATGTTGTCGATATAATAATCGAGGTTAATACTTGTGCCGGAGTTTACGATTGCTTCTATTTCAGAAAGCAGTTCTGACATTTCTATTCCCCTGGCATGGGCTATATCTTCGAGCTGTCGTTTCATGTCAATGCTCTGGATGATATAAACCTTTACACCCGATTTGTTTATCACCGATTTTACCACCATGTCGAGAGGCCTTATTATTTCCTTTTCTTCGACATATTTATTGATAATTTCTATAAATTCCTTACCGTAGCGCTGTGCCTTACCTGTTCCTACGCCGGTAATATTCTGAAGCTCGTCCATCGTTATGGGGTATTGTATGGCCATATCTTCAAGCGACGGGTCTTGGAAGATTACAAATGGGGGCACGTCTTTTTGTTTCGCTATTTTCTTTCTGAGGTCTTTAAGAATACTGAAGAGTTCTTCATCGACAGCGGTTGTTTTTGCCCCGAAAGAGCTATCATCGTCGTCGGTTTCGGTATAGTCATGATCTTCCGTCAGCATGAATGATGTTGGTTTGGCAATAAAATCCAAACCTTTGCCGGTTACTTTCAGGAGTCCATAGTTTTCTATATCTTTTGCAAGTAACTTGGCTATAAGGGCGCGCCTTATTACCATGTTCCAGTGCTTTTCGTTTTTCTCTTCTCCCGCTCCGAAAAATTCAATTTTGTGGTGTTTATACGCCTTTACTGCAGAGGCGATTTTGCCTGTGAGGATATTTACAACATGGTCGGTTTTGAATTTTTCCTTTATGGCCAGTAGTGTTTCGATAACCAATACAACGTCTTCGCTGCCTTCAATCTGTATTTTGGGATGCAGGCAGTTGTCGCATGCTTCACAGTTGTCATGCAGGTATTCTTCACCGAAATAGAGAAGGAGCGATTTTCGTCGGCATGCCGACGACTCAACATACGATACGGTTTCGCTTAACAGCTGCTTTCCTATTTCCTGTTCGGCAATGGGTTTGCCGTGCATGAATTTTTCGAGTTTAAGTATATCTTTATAGCTGTAAAATGCTATGCAGTTGCCTTCTCCTCCGTCACGTCCGGCGCGTCCTGTCTCCTGGTAATACCCTTCAAGGCTTTTGGGAATGTCGTAGTGCAAAACAAATCTTACGTCCGGTTTATCTATTCCCATACCGAAAGCTATTGTTGCTACAATTATATCGACGTCTTCCATAAGAAATCTGTCCTGGTTGGCGGTGCGTGTTGCAGCATCAAGCCCTGCATGGTAGGGAAGGGCTTTTATTCCGTTCACGGTGAGCAGTTCGGCTATTTCTTCTACTTTTTTACGGCTGAGGCAGTAAATAATGCCCGACTTTCCGCTGTTATTCTTGATATACCTTATTATTTCCTTTGCCACATCCTGTTTTGCCCTTATTTCATAATACAGGTTTGGCCTGTTGAATGATGATTTAAATACAGTGGCATCAAGCACTCCTATGGTTTTCTGAATATCGTGCTGCACCTTTGGTGTTGCCGTTGCTGTAAGGGCAATTATGGGCGCCAGTCCGATTTCATCAAATGCAGGCCGTATTTTGCGGTATTCGGGCCTGAAGTCGTGCCCCCATTCGGATATACAGTGTGCTTCGTCGATTGCATAAAACGAGATGTTTATACTTTTCAGGAAATCGATGTTTTCCTGCTTTGTAAGCGATTCGGGAGCAACATACAGAAGCTTTGTTTTACCGGTTAAAATATCTTCCTTCACTTTTGCTGTTTCCGTTTTTGAAAGCGTAGAGTTAAGAAAGTGTGCAACATCATCGGTAATGCTGAAGTTGCGCATTGCATCTACCTGGTTTTTCATCAGCGCAATAAGCGGTGATATTACTATGGCCGTTCCCTGCTTCATAACCGCCGGAAGCTGATAACATAACGATTTACCGCCGCCGGTAGGCATCAGTACAAAAGTGTCTTTTCCTTCAAGTACATTTTTAATTACACGTTCCTGGTTGCCTTTAAATGTGTCGAAGCCAAAGTATTTCTTCAGGTAATCGTGTGTTGTTACGTCATTTAACATGTCTTACTGCAATAAAAAAAATCAAACTTAACTAAGGTTGTTAACTTTTAAAGTTTAATATAAAATTAATAAAATTAATAATAACACCAAAAAATTTCATAAAATTAACAGCTATGTAAAAAACATGGCAACTGCATCAAAATTATTTTTACGCCTTAGCTCTGCAGGTCTTTACTCACTGGCATCCCGCAACTAAAATTTGTTTTGTGTACATATTGTTTTTATCAACAGGATTTATGTAACTGCACTGTTTTCATTCGCCCTGAACTCAACCATCCGGCGAATCAGATCGAGAGGAACGGGTCTGTTCAGCAGAAACCGTACAGAGCCTTTGCCCTGTTTGTATTGCGAAAGTTCGTCGGCAAAAGCAGCATGTCCAGTAGGTGTTGCATAAAAACCGACATAGTTTTTAAACGCGG
>JAITVX010000071.1 GCA_031285575.1 Bacteroidales bacterium | reverse complement strand
GTACCCGGAGTGGGACTTGAACCCACACAGCATTACTACTACTGGTGTTTGAGACCAGCGCGTCTACCACTTCCGCCATCCGGGCAGGTACAAATATTCTGACCAGCGAAAATAACTATTTTTTTTAAATCATCCTTATTATTTACAGTTATTTCTCTAAAATCATTTTTCTTATGGTAAGTTCTATCGCTTCTGAGTCGAGCCCACACTCTTTATATAACTCTTCAGGCAGGCCGTGTTCAACAAAGTAATCGGGTATGCCAAGCCGTGTTATTTTGGCATTGTAGCCATTATCGGACATAAATTCAAGTACAGCACTTCCAAAACCACCGCTAAGTATTCCGTCTTCAACTGTAATGATGTGGCTGAATTTACGGAATATATCATGAAGAGCTTCCCTGTCGAGTGGGGCAGTAAACCTCATGTCGTAATGAGCTATTGAAAAGTTTTCGCCACTGAGTTTTTTGATTGCACGTGAAACAGTGTTGCCAGGATAGCCAATTGAAAGAATGGCAATATCTTTTCCGTCAGATACCATACGCGATTTGCCTATTTCAATCTCTTCAAACGGCGTATGCCATTCTTTATAAGTTCCTTTTCGGCGCGGATAACGGATTGAAAATGGCATGCTGTTCTTTTCAAGCTGGGCTGTGTATAACATATTCCTCAGTTCCCTTTCGTCCATCGGGGCCGCTACCGTTATATTCGGTATCGATCTCATAAAAGCGATGTCGAAAAAGCCGTGGTGAGTAGAGCCGTCCTGCCCCACAAGGCCTCCGCGGTCGATACAGAAGACAACATGCAGTTTCTGTATTGCAACGTCGTGAATTATCTGGTCATACGACCTTTGCAGAAACGTGGAATAGATATGGCAGTAGGGAATCATGCCCATTGCAGCCAGGCCTGCCGAAAATGTTACTGCATGCTGCTCGGCAATGCCCACGTCATATACCCTTTCAGGAAACCTGTGCATCATTATGTTCAGTGCGCTGCCCGTGGGCATGGCGGGGGTAACTGCCGAAATCCTGCCATTCATCTCTGCAAGTTCAACTATTGTTTTTCCAAACACTGTCTGAAACGATGCGGCAGTATCCTTTACCGGAGAGTGTAGAATTTCGCCTGTCAACCTGTCAAACCGCCCTGGAGCATGAAAAACGGTCTGCTCCTTTTCAGCTTTTTTAAATCCTTTTCCTTTGGTGGTAATGCAGTGGAGCAGTTTCGGGCCTGGAATCCGTTTAAGGTCTTCAAATATTTTCGACATATATACTGCATCGTGGCCGTCAATGGGGCCAAAATAACGGAAATTCATCCCTTCAAACAGGTTACTTTTATCGAGCAGCGAACTTTTGAATCCGGCTTCTATCTGGGCTGCCAACTTGCGGGCGCTTGAGGTGTACTTTCCAAAAATGCCCAAGCTGTTCCATACTTTGTTTTTGAATTTATTGTATGTCCGGCTTGTTGTTATATCGAGAAGGTATTCCTTCAGCGCTCCCACATTTTCATCGATGGCAATATTGTTGTCGTTGAGTATTACCAGCAGGTCAGTGTTACTTATGCCGGCATTGTTAAGGCCTTCAAAAGCCAACCCTGCAGTCATGGCACCGTCGCCTATAACGGCCACCACATGCCTTTTCTCGCCTCGTTCCCTTGCAGCCACCGCCATACCCAGGGCCGCAGATATTGATGTTGATGAATGCCCGGTTCCGAAAGCGTCGTATTCACTTTCCGACATTTTCGGAAAGCCGCTTATTCCACCGTATTTCCTGTTGGTTGCAAAAAGATCGCGCCTTCCGGTAAGTATTTTATGCCCGTATGCCTGATGTCCCACGTCCCATATAATTTTGTCGTAAGGTGTATCGAAAGCATAATGCAGCGCCACAGTCAACTCAACAACGCCAAGGTTTGCCCCCAGATGACCTGGGTTAGCACTCACGAGGTCTATTATATACCGACGAAGTTCGGAACTTACCTGACGGAGTTGTTCCGGATGCAGTTTTCGGAGATCTGCAGGAGAATCTATTTTATTGAGCAATGTTGTTTCTTGTTCCATTAAACGGATTTAGTAATAAAAATAGAACCGCAAATTTCTATATTTTTTTGTAATTTTACACAAGCGAGTAAAAATAACATATGTGAAACATGATAGTTATTATTCCCTGACGACTGATACTTTTCAAAGGTTTTTTATTATTTTTGCTGTGTAAAAAACTGCCGGCAGCAACAATTTTCTGCCGGATTATTTGTTATTTAGACAGTAACGACACAATACATGAACATGAAAATTATTAATGCAATCGGTATATTTTTGTTTATGACAGCCGTTTCGTGCGTTTCGGGCAGGAAATACAACAGCCTTAGTGACACAAGCAGACATTTTATGAACGAACGCGACGCTCTGAAAGAGGCAAACATAGGTCTTGAGATGAAGAATGCCGAACTTGAGGCAAGGCAGGAAGCCATCGGCATGGAAATAGCTGAACTGAAAGGTCAATACGATAAGGCTGAAGACGATCATGCAAAAGCCCTGCGCGATTTAAGCAGCATAACGGCAAGGTATAACGAGCTGCAGAGTGCCCAGGAAGACCTTATTAAAGGTAATGTGCGCGAGACGCAACGGATGCTGGCCGAGCTTAAAGCGTCGCAGGAAAACCTTCGGAAAAAGGAAGAACTTCTGAGGCAGCTTTCCGAGTCGCTCGACAGCAAGAAAACGTCGCTCGACGAACTGAACCACGAGCTTGAACAGCGTAACGCCAAACTGGCCGAACTGGAAGCGATACTTGAAGCGCAGAAAACGATGGTTCAGGATCTGAAAACAAAAGTATCTGATGCACTTCTTGGCTTTGAAAACAACGGGCTTACTGTTTCCATGAAAAATGGCAAGGTATATGTTTCGCTTGACGAACAGCTGCTATTTCGGTCGGGCAGTTACGACATTGATGCCAACGGAAGGAACGCCCTCCGCAAGCTTTCGGAAGTTTTGGAGAAAAACCCCGACATACAGATTACCATCGAGGGGCACACCGATGTTGTGCCTTACAATGGTTCGGGGCAGCTGAGGGATAATTGGGATCTTAGTGTTAAAAGAGCCACAACGGTAGTAAGAACCCTTCTTGAACGCTCACGTATTGCCCCCCAGCGGCTTACTGCATCTGGCAGGAGCCAGTATATGCCCATCGACGGCCGAGACACCGCCGATGCCCGCCAGAAAAACAGAAGAACGGAGATAATTCTTACCCCCGACCTCAACGAACTGTACAAGATAATAGACAGGTATTAGATACGAAGCCCGATGCTGCCGAAACGGAAGACTTAGCCACAAAGCTAACTACCAGCCGCCGCCATTTATTATTAAAGCCTTTCGAGTTTGTGGCTTTATCCTGAACCTGTTGTCTATTCTGTATCCGATAACCCAGGCAATTTTGCTGTCCGATTCAAGCACAAGAAGCCTATCCTTGTCAGTGCGCGGGATGTGGTTATCTGTCAGGAAATCGCTTACCTTCTTTTTGCTGTTCATACCTAGAGGATAAAAGTAATCGCCGTCTCTCCAGTTCCTGACCGTTAACGGATATTTAATTTCGTCTTCGTCGAGGCAGGCGATAATGCTGTCGGCCGGAATTTTAAAGTTGTCTGTAACCAGCACAGTTGCTACCGAGTTGAACAAAGACGTTTTTTCAAGTTCCCGATAGCTGTTTATCACTTCATATACTGTATTATTACTGTTAGGCGACACAACAATGCGTTCACGGTCTTTTAATATGGTGTGCGATTTGGTAATGATACGTTTGCCTGTTTGCCCTGCAATGATTTCAGAGAGCTCGCCAGCCTGCGTTCCTGATAGTCCAAACGGTTTGAAGAGCTCATACAGTATGGTTTTATTTGGTTGCAAACGTTCGAGCCCATCGATATTAAAGACAGTCCTGTTTCCTTCTGTTTCCGATACCTTTCCCCTTATCGCCGCAACATGGCTTTCAACTGCCTGCCCGGTTTCCTGCATTCTTTCAATCGTCTCGTCAAGGGTTTTTTCAACCGAAGGGTTTATTTCGCGAAGCAGGGGCAGCACGAGATGCCTTATTTTATTGCGGGTGTATTTTGTTTCGCTGTTCGACCTGTCTTCGCGGAATACGATACCGTTTTCCATTGCATGGCTTTCAATTTCGGATCGCAGGGCAAACAGCAGAGGTCTTACGATATACCCTGCTGCCGGCTGTATGCCGGTAAGTCCTTTTATCCCGGTTCCACGAACAAGGTTTAGAAGCAGTGTTTCAACATTGTCATTCAGGTTATGGGCTGTTGCAATATAGTGGTATTCGTGATTGATTCTTGTTTTCTCAAACCATTCGTAGCGCAGGTTGCGGGCGGCCATCTGTATGGAGATGCCCTGTGCGGCGGCATATTTTCCGGTATCGAACCGTATGTGGAGGAATGGCATGTTGTTTTCGGCGGCATACTGCTTCACGAGTTCCTCGTCCAAGTCAGATTCGTTGCCGCGCAGGCTGAAGTTGCAATGGGCAATGCCTGCATCTATTCCTGCTTTGCGGAAAAGGGAGGCCATTGTCATAGAGTCGATGCCGCCGCTTACGGCAAGGAGGTATTTTTTATCGGCTCCGGTGCGGCATTTACCTGTCAGGTATTCTATGAATCTGTTATTCATCAGGCTTCTTCTGAAAATTGAATTTCAATACCATGTTCGTAATGATGGTGCATTTTTTCACTCTCAATTACCGCTTGGCGGCGGGGTCTGGCACGGGACGACTGCCGGGGGGAGAACTGTGTCTTTCCGGCCTTCGCTCACAACAACGTATTCGGCGCGGCGGAGATTGTTAAGTGTAAATTTTTCTATCATAATGTTCATCTTTCAAGTGTTGGTATTTTAAAAAGCCAACTCATGTTTTGTGAGGTTTCGCTATATCCATATTTGAAATTTTCTTATAACCACCTGTATTCAAATATAATAAAACGTCTCAAATATCTAAAGGGTAACGATTTGGCCACAAACCTATATCTTTTATTTATTCTTTTATGAATCAGTCTTTTAATTCGACTGTGATTCAAAACAGGTAACGGATAAGTAATGAGATAACTTCATCAATTTGCCCCACTTTGAGCAGGTTGATTAGCTTGGTACAAAGATAAAACAATTTTTCAAATCACACACAATTTACTCTGATCCATTGCTATCATCCTCTGTTTGGGACTTCAATTCTCTAATCGCTCTATCTAAATCACTTCCATATTGCATCTTTTTACGTTCATACTCTTCAAATTCTCGTGTAGCCTTTTCAATCGCTTGCCCTCATTGTAATAGAAACAGTTACTAAAATTTGTTTTATAATACGACAAATTTTAAGGTTTCGTTAAAATACTCTTTATGCCACTTTGCAAATTCGTCTAATCCTTTATCTATTGGCGTGTTCGGCTTGTAACCAATACATTTTTCCAACTTTGAACAATCGGCAAATGTGGTTTCAATTTCTTCTGTTCTTGCTGGCAGAAAGTTTTTTATTGCATTGATTTCAAGGTGATTTTCCAATTTCTCAATTAATTCCAACAGTGAAATAGGGTTTGAGTTGCCAATATTGAAAATTTCGTTGTTGCATTGATTTTTTAACAAATAGTCAATTATTTTTTCAATAGCCGTTACAACATCGGCTACATAAGTATAATCTCGTTTCGTTGTTCCGTCGCCATATATGTTGATAGGTTCTTGGTTAAGAATTGCTTTTGTAAAAAGCATATAAGCCATATCTGGTCGTCCAAAAGTACCATAGACGGAAAACAGACGCAAGCCGATTATTTGCAAACCAAAATGGTCGCTCGCTATAAATCTGTGCTAACTGTTCGTTCTGTATTTTGGTTTTTGCATATAGGTTTTTTGGTATTGTTAGCGAGTCATTTTCCGAAAACGACATTTTCTTGTTATCGCCATAAACACTGCTTGAACTTGCATAAATCAGTTTGCAGTTGTGTTTTTTACAACAATCCAAAATATTAAGAAAACCTGTAATGTTGCTGTAAATATAAGCATCGGGATTTATAGTTGAGTACATTATTCCCGCTTGTGCAGCAAAGTTACATACAACATCAAATGAATGCAGGTTAAACAGTTCATTCATTGCGGTTTTGTAGGCAATATCGATCTTATCAAATTGAAAATTCGGGTATATTTCAAGTTCTTTTAATCGGGCGTATTTCAGACGGACATCATAATAATCATTCAAATTATCAATGCCGACAATGGTTTTTCCTCTTTCCAAAAGTTGTTTTGTCAAGTAAAAACCAATAAATCCTGCTACGCCTATTACGAGATATTTCATATACTACGTAATTTTTCTTTAAGTTCTGCTCTTAACTGCATTAGTAAATGTCCTAAACGATTTTTCCCCTTTCCGTCTTTACCATCGCCCCAATAACTGTCAATATCTGTGTGTTCTACGAGGGTTAAATTCCCTGTCGAAATAAGCAACTTTGCAAGTTCAGGGTGTTGCGTAAATTTCACGTCTAAACCTCTGTACGTAATTTCATCCTTTCTGGCAATTCAATTTTCTGCGGGTTGAATTGATGATTTGGCTGTTTTACTTGACATGGGTTTGATGCTGCGTTTGAGGTGGCCGGTGTAGTCGAGTTTTTTATAGTTCAGTTCGGCTTCGCGGGGTCTGTCGGGCCATTTTTTTGGGTGTTGCGTTGTTGGTATATGCTTCAGTGTCGAAGTTATCGTTCCGCTTCGGACGCACAATTATCTGACGGTGATAGGCGGTAAGAAAACTGAACGGACGGTATTTCTTTTTGTCTCTTTTCAGATAAAAGAGAACTTTGAACGTACTTCTTTTCATAAAATACTCATTTTTAAAGATGCTACAAAATTACGTTGAATATCTCAAAATGAGATTCATACAACATGGACAATATTAGACAGTTACAAGCCAATTTTAGACTTTTTCAACCCTCTTTCGCCCTCGTTTTTTGAGGGGTGCGATTTGGGTTGCAAACTCCATCTTAAATCGTCCTTTTTGTGTCTTTTCACAAAGACCGAAATATAATCGCCAAAACGAGAAGTCCTAGAATTTAAAACGAACTGTCCGAGAAATCACACCTCTGTTCAGGTGCGTTTATATGCCTGGGGTTATTCTTCCTGTCCACACTTCCGGCGGAAAGAGTGCGCAGTACTTCAGCCGTATCGCCGGTGTAAACATTATTCAACTGCATTTAAACGGTATTTAATCTGTACAGCATGATATCGGTATAGACAGCGTTATGATTAGTCTGTGCATGCACTGTTTTCACG
>JAITVX010000065.1 GCA_031285575.1 Bacteroidales bacterium | reverse complement strand
AAGACAAGGTTACATACAACGGCGACGACAGAATACGGTGGAGCGGCTACAGGCTTAATGCAGGTTTAATTTTTGCCATCCCTGGCAGCGCGTTCGACTGAACCGTGCGAACGGAGTGAAGCAATCCAGAGCATAACATGGATGGATTGGCTTCGCCGGGCTCGTAAACTCGGTTGCTTCAGGCTTTGCTTTCGCAATGACGATGCTGAATACTGCATGTTTTACGAAGAAGTCTAACCAACATGCTGTTGCCAGTCATTAAATTCATCCCGGCCCAGGCGTTTTTACAAAGCAGAGTTGCCGGCCGTCCCACAGGCCATAGTTACATGAAGACTTCCAACTGCCAAGAAAGAGTATTTCACAGCCAGGGTTCAATGCATGGTTTATTGCAAAATGGCGGTGACCGAAAATAAAATAATCAATATTTTCTTTCAGCAATATTGTTCTGGCATACCTTACAAGGTCTTCATTTTCTTCGCCGCAGAAGGTTTCTGTTCCTTTGCCGACTGCCGAATATTGCGACCATCGACGGCCTGCCCATACGCCTATTGACGGATGAAGCGCTGAGTACATTTTCTGCAAAACTCTGTTTCTGAACATTGCAGAAAGGAGCCTGCGCCCGGCGTTTTTTGTTCCAAGGCCATCGCCGTGGGCAAGGTGGAATGTTTTTCCGTTATGCGTAACCGTAACTGGCGACCTGTGCATTATCATACCGCATTCTTCCGAAAGATAATCGTTTGCCCATAAATCATGGTTGCCGGTAAAGAAATGTACAGGAATGCCCGAGTCGGTTATTGACGCAACAGCGCCCAGAAACCGGGTAAAGCCTTTAGGAACGACGTTGCGGTATTCCCACCAGAAATCGAATATGTCGCCCAGAAGATATATTTCCTTTGCATCTGCTGCTGCTGACACCAGCCAGTTTACAATCTTTTTTTCCCTGTCGATGGATGGGGTTTCCGTGGCAAGCCCCAGGTGGAAGTCGGAAGCAAAATAGATTTTATACCTGTTTTCCACAATGTTTTTTAACTGCCAAACAGCTGTTCGAGTTTTATTTTAAGCGTGCGTCCGTGAAGGTTCGACGCAATGATGTTTCCCTGTTTGTCGAAAAGATAGTTTGCCGGAAGTTCTCTGACGTTAAAGAGTCTCGCGGTAACCGGATTTGCTGGGTCGTCTTCGCGGGTATTTATCCAGGGGAGCTCGTCAAATTTTACGGCGTTTTTCCACATGTTTTCATCCGTGTCGAGGTTTACCTGGTATATTTCGAAGCCTTTTCTGCTGTAAAGGTTGTAAAACTGTTTCAGGTCGATGTTTTCCTGTGTGCAGTCCTGCGAACGTGCCGACCAGAATGTGAGCAAAACATATTTGCCACGTAGCGATTCGAGCGAAATTCTTTTTCCTTCGGTGTTCATGAGCGAGGGATTAAGGCTAACCGTTTCGGCCTGTTCCGACATGGCATTGAGACGGTTTGTGGTAAATATCGACAGTTCCTTGTCGAAATCTCTTATAAGGGCCTGCACATGCCTTGAGTTCGGATAATATTTGCGCAGCGAATCGGATACAAGTTTCATATACTGGAGGTCTCGCGGTTCAAACAGTACGTAAGCATTGGTGTCAATCCGTTGATATATGGCTTTTATCGACGCCAGGGAGGTGATGTTGTTGAGTATAAACTCAATGTTTTTTCTCCGCTGTTGCCTTATAACGTCATTATACATGTTTTCCAGTTCCGGACCTTTTGTTTCAAATTCAGGTTCCAGCGACGCTGTGGTGTAAACTGCCGAAAGGGAATCGAGTTTCTTTCTTGAATCAATGAGCAACTGGTCGATATACCTGATTTTTTCAGATTCTTCCGAGCCTTCAACGGTATAGCTGTCAAAAAGCTGCCGGTTAGGGAAGGTAAGGTTGATTTTTTCACCTGGAGTTACCAGTATGGTAATAAAGTTGTCGGCGGCAAGGTTTATCTGGTAAAAATCGGGAACAGCCGTTTTAAGCCTGGCTCTGAAATAACCGTCTTTACTGATTTTTGCAGAATCAACCAGTATCAGATTGTTCAGCTCAAGTCTGTTTATGTGTACGTATCCCGACGATTGTCCTGATATTTTACCGGTTATTTTAACGGATGTCTTTTTTATACAACCGAAACATGTAATAGTTACAGCCGCCAGAAGTAAAAATCTTTTCATTTATAATTAATTTCCCGTTATTTTTTATTGTTGAAATATTTCCGCCAATTTTCTGTCGAGCGCTTCGCCTCTCAGATTTACGGCTATAACGCGCCCATCTTTGTCGAGAAGGTAGTTGCCTGGTATAGATTGTATTTTGTATTGAGCTACAACTGGCGAGTTCCAGAATTTTAAATCGCTTACATGAATCCATCTTCCAAGCCTGTCTTCTTCAATGCCTTTAACCCATGCTTCTCTGGTTTTGTCGAGCGACACCTGATAAATCTGGAATCCTTTTCCACGATATGTATTATATGCCTTTACGAGGTTTGGGTTTTCCATTCGGCACGGCTCGCACCACGAAGCCCAGAAGTCGAGTAAAACAACCGAGCCTCTTGTTGATGAAAGCTTCACCGTGTCGCCACCCGGGGCAGGCAGCGCTATGTCGGGAACTTCCATATTCATCAGGGCTTCGCTGTTTGCAGATCTGCTCTCAATAGCCATTGCCATCTCCACAATCTGTTCATGCAACGACTTTACAAGTTCGTTGTTGGGATAATTCTTTGACAGTGCAGAATCGACTTTAATAAAGTATCTAAGGTCCTGCGACGGGTTCATTACATAAACATTTGGAGCAATTTGCTGATAAAGCGCCACAAGGCTTACAAGCGAAGTAAGGTTTTGGTCGATATAATTCTTTGTATATGTATTTATCTCGCTCATATATGTACTTGCAAGGCTGTCGAGCGATTCAACCACTTTGTACAGTTCCGGATTTTCGATATTTTCGGCATATATACCGCTTAGCGAACGGAATTTCTTAATAGAGTTTCGCAGCTGCAGGTTGTATTCAACCATAAGCCCGGTAGATTTTGAGCCGGTAAGCGCCGACGGATAGCTTAGCGAATCGAAAAGGGCATTCATTGTTATATTGTCGCCAGGCTCAAGGAGCATTGTGAGAGAATTGCTGTTGTTTATTCGCAGTATGCAGAATGATGGCCCGGTTACTTCTTTTTTGAAACCGAACCTGCCGTCTGCGCCAATCAGTACCGAATCGACTGTTTTAAGCTGATCGGGAAGAAGCTCATCCAGGTAAATATACTGTCCGGCTACCGGATTTTCCAGTGTGCCCGAAATTTCAGCAACCTTACTCTTGCATCCGCACATTATTGAAGCCGTTGCAATCAAAATTGATATAAATCTGTTCATCAAAACATTATTGGTTTATAATAAGAATGCAAAGGTATTCTTTTTTACAAGAAAATCATCAAACGCTAATAATAAGTCGGGGCAAATGCACGAAATTTCATGTTTGTTGCCGGCAGGCTGTTATTCAGGCAGGCCGTAGCATCGGCCGATGCAAGTATGCTGCAGCACTGCGCGAAGGTTGCATCGACTGATGCAAGTCTCCTGCACCACTGTGTGAAAGTTGCATCGACCGATGCAAGTATGCTGAAGCGCTTCGCGAAGGTTGCATCAACCGATGCAAGTCTCCCGCAGCACTGCATGAAGGTTGCATCGATTGATGCGCAAACGCAAGTTTCATGCGTTTGCCATGATCGTATTATAATAATGTTAACTTTGCCGGAAAATTATTTATTATGAAAAGATATAAAAACATCTTTCTGGCCGTTGCGCTTGGCATTCTGGCTGTATCATGCGAAAGTTATGACGAATACTGGGTTGATACCGAGCTCGACTTTGAAACCGAAATCGACGTAAGGGCGAGCGGACGCTTTAACCAGATAATAAGGGTTGACGAAACATATATAAACGACTACAGCCCGGCACGCGAAAGGCTGCTCGACATCAACCTCATCAGTTCGTGGATACAAATATCTAACCTCACACGCTACGACAGGGTTACACTCTCCATCATAGCCAACGACGACATGGTGTATGACTTCAGAGGCGTTATATCTGGCAATCACGAAAACATGTTCTACATTGAAGACGACGGATATTACGACCTCATGCTCTACGCTATGGACATAATAAAAACACGCGGATACGTTGACCTTGAAATAATCGGCACATCGAACATCTCCGACGGCGGCCCGCTCGTATTCACCTTCAAAAACGCCATCGATGCATACATGCGCGACTGAAAATCATCTGGCCTGCAATTCCCTGTAAAACCTGCAAAGTGCCGACAGGCCGCACGATGCGCACGCCGGCTTTTGAGCCCTGCACACGTAGCGCCCGTGCAGTATAAGCCAGTGGTGTGCACGGTTAATCAATTCTTCCGGTATGTGTTTTGTGAGCTGAAGCTCGGAGCTTAGCGGGGTTTTCGCATCCGTAAGACCTATGCGGTTGGCAACCCTGAAAACATGAGTATCAACCGCCATAACGGGTTTGCTGTATATGACCGCAGCTATCACGTTTGCCGTTTTCCGTCCAACGCCCGGCAAGCGCTGCAGCTGCGCCGGGTCCGACGGCACTGTTCCGCCGAACTCACCGGCAAGCATCTTCGACATGCCCGACAGATGCTTCGCCTTGTTGTTGGGATACGAGCACGATTTTATCAGCTCGTATATATCGGCCGTTTCAGCCGCTGCCATTGAAACAGGGTCGGGAAACCGCGCCATCAGTGGCGGCATTATAATATTAACCCTTTTGTCGGTACACTGTGCCGACAGGATAACAGCCACCAGCAGTTCGAACGGGTTGCCGTATTCAAGTTCGGTGTCGGCTTCAGGATTGTGCTCCAGAAAGTACGCCATCACCAGTCTGTATTTTTCCTTTAAAGTCATTTTGCATGAATAAATTTTGCGCCGGTAAGGTAACACTTTTTATCTTTGCTCCATTTAAATATTTATGACAAGTTATCTTCAGGCCGACAATATATCGAGGCGCATTGGCGACAGGATTCTGTTTCACGACATATCTTTCAACATCGACAAAGACGACAGGGTGGCGCTTATAGCCATGAACGGCGCAGGCAAGTCGTCGTTGCTCGACATACTGGCCGGCGTTGAGGCGTCAGACAGCGGCTCGCTCAGCTTCAGGCGCGGCCTTAAAACTGCCTATCTGAGGCAATATCCGGCGCTGAACGAATTGAACACCATTATCGACGAGCTGTTTTCCGGCGACAGCCCTCTGTTTGCCACCGTGCGCGAGTATGAACGGGCGACGCTTTCGGGTGGCAACAGCAATATCGAAGGGCTTATTCAGAAGATGGACGACCTGAAGGCATGGGACTGCGAGGTGGCCGTGCGGCAAATTCTCGACAGGCTGAAGCTGCATGAGCCTCTGGCGACAGTAGGCCGCCTTTCGGGAGGCGAGAGGAAAAGGGTGGCGCTGGCCAAAACACTTGTTGAAGATTCCGACCTGCTTATTCTCGACGAGCCTACCAATCATTTAGACATCGACATGATTGAATGGCTTGAGGAATACCTTGGCAGGTCGAACCGCACAGTGCTTATGGTAACGCACGACCGGTATTTTCTCGACCGCGTATGCAACGTTATAATGGAACTTACGCCATCGCGCATATTCAGCTATCCCGGCAACTACCGCAGCTACCTCGAAAGAAAAGAGGAACGCGAGCGCATTGAAAAGGCCGGTACAGACAGGGCAAACAACCTCCTGCGCACGGAGCTTGAGTGGATGAGGCGCATGCCCAGGGCGCGGAGCCACAAGTCGAAATCGCGCATCGACGCCTTCTACAGCCTCCGCGAAAGAGCCACACAGGGAGCGGGCGAAAAGGCCATTGCCATAAACGTAAACACAGCCCGGCTCGGCGGAAAAATACTCGACCTTAAAAACATATCCAAGTCGTATGGTGGCAGGCCTCTGTTCAGCGGTTTCTCATACTCGTTCAACAGGTACGAAAAAACCGGCCTCACAGGGCGCAACGGCGCCGGTAAAAGTTCGCTGCTGAACATAATTACCGGCGCAATGCCACCCGATTCGGGAACCGTTGAAAAGGGCGAAACGGTGGTGTTTGGCTACTACAGGCAGGAAGGCATTGAGTTCGACAGCGAAATGACAGTTGCCGAAGCCGTAAGGAACATAGCCGAAACGGTAACGCTCGGCAACGGCTCAACGGTATCGGCGTCGCAGTTTATGAATTACTTCCTGTTCCCGCCCGACCGTCAATATACGCTCATCCGCAAACTGTCGGGTGGTGAAAGGCGGCGGCTCTACCTCCTTACGGTGCTGATACGCAGCCCCAACTTCCTCATACTCGACGAGCCCACAAACGACCTCGATATTATTACGCTCAACGTTCTTGAAGAATACCTGGCCACCTTTGCCGGCTGCGTACTGGTTGTTTCGCACGACCGTTACTTTATGGACAAGGTGGTTGATCATATATTTGAATTCCGCGACAGTGGCGTTATACGCAATTTCCCCGGCAACTATACGCAACTGCGCGAAAGTAACGGTGTGGAAAACGCCGGAAACCGTCAGTCGGCATCTTCCATCATTAAGGCTCCGGCTTCAAAGCCTGCGAAAAATAGAATGACCTTTGCCGAGAAAAGGGAGTTTGAACAGCTTGCAGCCGTAATAGAGAAGCTCGAAGCCGAAAAACATCAAATAGAAGCGGCTCTCAACAGTACCGCCCTGTTGCACGAAGAACTCCAGCAGAAATCGGAACAGTATGGAGCCATAATAAGCGAGCTCGACAGCAAGGAAATGAGATGGCTTGAACTTAGCGAAAAAGATACATGATGCGAGAGAACAGCTCACTCACATACTGTGAACAGAATATTGGACTTATTTGTAAAACATGACTTAAATACCCTTTTCCCCTGGCAGTTTGTTTTATGTTTTACGGCAGATAAAAACGGTTAAAACCGTAACAGATTTTTAATGCTTTTTTACAGATTAATATTTTATTGCAATATTTTTGCGGAAATTTATTGCAGTAAACAAATTACCGGGAAATCGTTTTCCGAACAGGTATATTATTAAATGAAAAAAACAGCATTATTCTTTTTGTTTGTCCTGAGCTTTCAGGCATTGCTGTTTTCGCAGAACGGTACGTTCTTCGGAAATGTTTTCGATTCGGAAAGCGGCGAAAAACTTATTGGCGCCGCTGTTCTTATTAAAGACCGCAGTGCCGGCGTGCTGACAAACAGCTACGGGTTTTATTCGCTTACCGTTCCGCAGGGAAGTTACAGCGTAACGTTTTCATTTGTCGGGTATAAAACGGCTACCGTGCAAATTGCACTTTCAGGCGACACCACAGTAAACGTTGCCCTTCAGCCCGATATTGCTGCGCTTGGCGAGGTGATTGTGGAAGCTGCCGCCACCAGCAATGCGGTTCTGCGACAGGCGGGTGTAAACAGCCTTAACCTTGGCGCTGCCAGGCTTACTCCTGTGGCTGCCGGCGAGGTTGATATAATAAAAAACCTTCAGTACTTCCCCGGCATTCAAACTGCAAACGAGGGAACAACAAACCTTTCGGTGCGTGGCGGTTCGTTCGACCAGAACCTGTTCCTGCTCGACGACGCCCCCATATACAATCCTTCGCATGCCCTTGGTTTCTTCTCCACCTTCAACCCCGACGCCATAAGCAGCGTTAATGTTTACAAGTCGGCGTTCCCGGCCAGGTATGGCGGCAAACTTTCGTCAATAATCGACATCAGGATGAAAGACGGCAACAACCGTCGGCCTGAAGTTGCAGGAGGCGCAGGGCTTATTGCCGGGCGGCTGTCGGTCGAAGCCCCGATTAAGGAAGGCCGGTCGTCGTTTATCGTAAGCGGCAGGTACAGCTACGCAGGGTCGGTATTTAACGCCATCGGGCGGCTGGGGCAGGAACTCCGTGTGTCGGCGTTACAAAATTTTAATGCAAATAACGAAATCAACTTTTACGATTTCAATGCAAAGGCCAACTTCAGCATAAACGCCAAAAACCATCTCTACTTTTCGGGCTATGCCGGTAACGATCATTTTTACTGCTACACTGTAAACAGTGACGCAAGCATGGACTGGGGCAACCGCGCCGCAACCGCCCGCTGGAACCACATATTAAATTCGAGGCTCTTTTCAAACGCCACACTGATATACAGCCGCTACAACTATTCGTATATACTGAAAGAAGACATCAGAAATTTTGAATGGTTGTCGGCAATGGGCGAAGTTGACTTGAAGTACGACGTCGATTACTTCATAAACCCTTCAAACCACATGAGCTTTGGAATAGCAGCCGAAAGGCACAGCTATTTCCCCGGAGGGATAGAGCCGCGCGACTCTGTGTCGATAACCAGGGCATTTGAACTGGAACAGAGAAATTCGGTGGAAACCACCGCATACCTCTCGAACGAACAGAAGATAGGTAGCAGGATAACCGTTAACTACGGGCTGAGGTATCCCATGTTTTTCCTGCTGGGCAAAGGCGACGTCTATTCATGGTCTGAAACGGGAGAAATTACCGACACCACGCACTACCGGCACAGAGAACTGATACAGTATTACGGAAGCCCCGAGCCGCGCTTCGATTTAAGGTATATGATTAACAGCGGCAACTCCGTAAAGGTTTCCTACACCCATGTTTCGCAATACCGGCATCTGCTGTCAAACTCGTCGCTCGGGCTGCCAACTGATATATGGGTTCCGGCCGGCCGGAACATAAAGCCCCAACGCACAAGCCAGTATTCGGCCGGATACTACAGCTTGTTTTACAACAGCATGTTTGAGCTGAGCGTTGAGCTCTACTACAAACAGCTGTTCAACATTATCGACTACCGCGACAATGCCGACCTGTTCCTTAACCCTCAGGTTGAAGCCAGCATCCTTTCGGGCAGGGGCGAAGCATACGGCGTCGAGTTCTATGTAGAAAAAAAGAAAGGCAATCTTACCGGATGGTTCAGCTATTCGCTGTCGAAAGTTACAAGGCAGATAGAAGGCATTAACGCCGGGCGGCCATACCCGGCCAGCTACGACAAGCGGCACAACCTGTCGGCGGCGCTGATGTACAGGCTGTCGCTGGGTCTCAGCGCCGGGGCGGTTTTCAAATACACCTCCGGCGGCTACATTACCATGCCAGAAGGAGCATTCAGCTACTACGGAGCCATATTCAACTACTACTCCGAACGTAACGGCTACGAACTGCCGCCATACCACAGGCTCGACATATCGTTTACCTACAAAAACCCCCGGAAACAGAACAGCCGCTGGAAGCCCGAACTGAGTTTCGGGATTTATAACGTATATGACCACAAAAACATATTCTCGCTCTTTGTTAAAATGAAAGAAAGTAACATGCAGGCATATAAACTTTACCTGTATGGAATAACGCCCTACTTTACATATAACTTCAGGTTTTAAGTAAAAAAGAATAGACTTTTCCAAAGGGCTTTTGCCATTTCCTTATCGGTCGTAATCTAAAGACCCAGTTTAACTAGCTGTACAATACCGATTATTTCGTCTGTCATACCTATTATCAACATATTATGCCAGGAATTATCATTCCACTTGAATTTCTTTATTTTTCTCCAAATGTTACTTAATCGTTTACTCATTATCTTGCCATATATATGGTTAAGTCATCAGACTGTTCATCGCGCTACTGTTTTGAATGGTGCGACGATTCCAACAACTTTGTCACATCTTCCAGCTTGTAAAAAACCTTGTGCCGGATGCGGCCATGAGGAAACAGTCCATTTTCGCGATAGGTTTGCAAAGTACGCTTCGTAATACCCAACGTCTGGCAAACCTCCTGATTGTCGAGCCATTTTTTGAGCCGCAGATCGGCCTGATTGCGGTGCAGCCTTTCGGCCTTTTCTTCTATGGTTTCCATACACCCTGCAAGGTCGTCGAAAACCCGTGAATCCATACTTATTATCTCCATATTTCTTTGCTTTTTAATCGTTCATATCACGGGGAGAGCAAAGATAAATCGATTTTTCGATCTGTGTATCAATGGAAAAGGACGTGAACTCTTCTGGCAGCAAGTGGCACAGGACGAAGACAGAAAAGCCCCTCGCCGGGGCTTTATCATCCGTCGTTTTTAAGAGGGCATATTTGGTATTCGTACAATTGTGCCGCTTCCTGCGCCCGTTGTATAAAACTCGCTGAACGGGTAATGCTTTTGGGTGTCGCCCTCCATCTGCCACCACTGGTCGAGGCTGTACTGTTCGACGAACCGATCCAGCAGGGAGTTGTCTATGTCGATGTAGGCTGTCATATACAAATGCCGGTGTATGAAGACATAAGAGTAACCCAACCCTCGTACAGTTTCGACATGAGCCACTTTGCCGATTGCAGCGACAACCTCTGCAAAGAAAAACCCTTCTGCGTCCGGGGCGCAGAACATATTCCGGTTTCTTTCTGCGCCTGCGCCAGCTAAACAAAGTGGAAACCTTTATAAAAGGCAACCGGTGCCTGCTCAGCATTGCGCCAAAGTTACATGGAACTACCAGAGGTTCATGATTGACGAAAATGGCAACCGGGTGGATTTTGTACCCCCGAAAGAAGATTCTTTTTGTAAAAAAAAACAGTGCAGTGGATTGAGAGATAACAGGATTTCGCAGGACCGAAGAGTTACAGCCACTATCTGACAATAACATATTGAATGCCGTCAACAGTTATTATCGAGGCTTTTATGCCGTACAGTTCTTCAATCATTACGGCGGTTACTGTTTCGCGAGGGCCGCACGAAAATACGCGCCCTTCTTTCAGCATCATTATGACGCCTGCGTAGCGGAAGGCCATGTTGATGTCGTGTATAGCTATTACGATAGTGATACCCTGCGCCGACAGTTTTTTCAGTACCTCCATTACTTCCATCTGGTGCCTTACGTCGAGGTTGGCCGTTGGCTCGTCGAGAAGCAGTATTTCGGGCTCCTGGGCAAGTGCGCGGGCAATCATTACTGTCTGGCGCTGTCCGCCGCTCAGTTCGTCGGTCCTTTTCATTGCGAGGTGTTCCATGTCGAGCAGTTCGAGCGCACGGGCGGCAATATGGAGGTCGCTTTCCGAGGGTTTCCACCCTATGTAGGGCTTGCGCCCGGTAAGCACCGTGTCGAACACTGTAGCGGGCGCCTGCCGGCTCTCGCTCTGCGGAACGTATGCAACCTTACGGGCCATTGCATTGGGCGAATACGATTCAGTATCTTTGCCATCTATCAGTATATCTCCTTTGCGTACCTTGAGTATGCCACCTATGCATTTGACAAGTGTGCTTTTGCCCGATCCGTTGGGCCCCACAAGCGCCACCAGGCTGCCTCTGCCAATGGTGCAGCTTATGTTGCGAAGCACGGGTGCGGCACTGTAGCCAAATTCTATATTCCTTGCATTTATCATCTGTTCATACTTCGTATGAGGAGGAAAAGGAACATCGGTGCACCGATGAATGAGGTGAGTATGCCCACGGGAAGGACTACGGGTGCAATAACCGTGCGTGCCAGGGTGTCTGACAGCAGCAGGAAGAACCCTCCGAAGATGGCCGAGGCGGGAATAAGAAACTGTTCGTCGTTGCCGGTAATGCGGCGGATAATATGCGGAACGGCAAGGCCAACGAAGGCTATTACGCCGTAGAACGACACCACGGCAGCCGTTGCCATGGCTGCGGCTACCATTCCAGCAAGGCGTACGCGCTTTACATTAACGCCGAGGCTCTGCGCATGTTCGTCGCCCGACTGCAGCGATTTGTATGTCCATACCTGGCGGAAGAAGAACAACAGAACGGGCACAAGCACGGCGGCAAGTATCAACAGGTTGTCCCACGACGCACGGTCGAGGTCGCCGAAAGACCAGAATATAATGGAGGCCAGCTGTACGCTGTCGGCAAAGTACTGCATGGCCGATATGCCCGCCGTAAACAGGGATGATAGAACAATGCCCGAAAGGATAATCATTTCGGGTGTGGCGCCGCGGTATTTCGACAGCAGTATGATTGCCGCCGTTGCGGCAAGGCTCCAGGCAAAGGCCGACAGTGTTACGGTGTATGGGTTGTCGATAATTGCCATGTCGTTCGAGCTGCTGTATGCGCTTCCGGCTCCGAGCACAACAATGGCGAACGCCGCTCCGAATGCCGCCGCTCCCGAAATGCCGAGGGTGAAAGGCGACGCAAGCGGATTCCTGAGAAGGCTCTGCGTTACGGCTCCCGACACGGCCAGCGCCGTTCCGGCAAGTATGGCGCCAAGTATCCTCGGAAGCCTTATGTTGACAACAACCTGCGAGGCCAGCGTCGAACCTCTGCCGCATACGAGTTGCCATACGTCGCGCAGCCCCACGTCGGCAATGCCCGATACCATCGAAAAGACGGAG
>JAITVX010000247.1 GCA_031285575.1 Bacteroidales bacterium | reverse complement strand
TAGTGGTACTTTTTGGTCTTGTAACCTTTTTCATCTGACCATGCCGTATCGAAAAAAGCCTTGATGATGTCGATACCGATAATGTTTTCTGACTTTGACATACTTTATTCATTTTTTTGTCTTCCCGAAAAGAAAGGCTCTTGTGTATTCATCAATCCTAAATGCAGGCTCACGGGCCTAAAGAACTTTCCGAATTGCATCAAGAGCGGAAGTGGGGGGCATACTTTGCGAACTATCTGTACGATAAATGACGAACATCGGCCTTTATCCCGCTCCTCTCTTTTCCAAATTACAAATTTATGCAAATATAGGATGACGGGATACATGCCGGTTTCGCAATAACGGGTGTGGCGATATGTGGGCTGTTTATCATGAAGCATATATATAACAAAAATTCCGGAAATATTCATCTACGTAATTTTACGTAGAAACCTGAAGTATGTAATATATTCCCGTTGCGGGCTATATTTCCATATATTCCATGAAAAGTATATCTTTGCGCAGTTTTTTTAAACTGCCAACACTGGTTAAACCAATTTTTACACGAGGAGGATAAATATTATGCACGACGAAACAAAATGCCTGCATTCGGGCTATAAACCAAAGAATACCGAGCCGCGGGTTATGCCGGTGGTTCAGAGTACGACTTATGTTTTTGATTCGACCGACGATATAGGCGAGGTTTTTAACGACCCTACGAAAAACCTTATCTATTCGCGTTTCGCCAATCCGACGGTTATGGCGGTGGAGGCGAAAATTGCCGACCTCGAAGGCGGCATTGGCGCCATGTGCACATCGTCGGGGCAGGCGGCATGCCTGCTGTCGATACTGAACCTTTGCAGTGCGGGCGACAGCTTCATCAGCACAAGCCATATTTACGGCGGAACAATAAACCTGTTTGCGTTTACCCTGAAGAAACAGGGCATTGAATGTATATTTGTAAGCGCCGACGCATCGGAAGACGAAATAAATGCAGCATTTAAAGAAAACACGAAAGCCGTTTTTGGCGAAACTCTCGCCAACCCTGCGCTGAGCGTGCTCGATATCGAAAAGTTTGCCAAGGCAGCCCATTCGCATAATGTTCCGCTAATTATCGACAATACTTTCGCCACGCCCGTTTTGTGCAAGCCCTTCAGCCATGGCGCCGACATTGTTGTACACTCCACAACAAAATATATGGACGGCCACGCACTGCAGGTAGGAGGGGTAATTGTTGACAGCGGAAACTTTAACTGGAGTAACGGCAACTTCCCCGATTTTACCGGCCCCGACGAGTCGTATCACGGAATAGCCTACACCGATACATACGGCAAAAGCGCCTACATCATAAAAGCGAGGATGCAGCTTATGCGCGATTATGGCGTATATCCCGCCGCGCACTCGGCCTTTCTGCTCAACCTGGGGCTCGAAACACTGGCCATACGCATGGAGCGGCACTGCGAAAACGGACTGAAAGCCGCACGTTTCCTTGAAAGCCAGAACGCAGTGGAATCGGTAATGTATCCGGGGCTTGAAAGCAACCGCTACTACGGCCTTGCAAAGAAATACCTGAAAGGCACAGGCGGCGTTATCTCGTTTGTAATTAAAGGCGGGAAAGAAAACGCCGTTAGGTTTATGGACGCCCTGGTGCTGGCTTCAAACCAGGTGCATGTATGCGACATCCGCACCTGCGTGCTGCATCCGGCAAGCGCAACACACCGCCAGCTGAGCGACAATCAGCTAACGGCAGCCGGTATAAATCCGGGAATGGTACGCCTGTCGGTAGGGCTCGAAAACATAAATGACATTATCGACGATTTAGCCCAGGCTTTCAGAAGCATTGCAGCAACGGCTTGACGCATGACTATCTATCAGAAATAATTCATGGCTCATAACGCATAATTAATAATTGAAATATAAAAACTTATGGCAACAACCGCAGACTTCAGAAACGGACTGGTTATTGAATACAACAACGACCTCTTCTCCATAGTACAGTTCCAGCACGTTAAACCGGGCAAAGGCCCCGCATTTGTACGCACCAAGCTTAAAAACCTAAAAACAGGCAGAGTGCTCGACAACACCTTCTCGTCGGGCGTGAAGATAAACGTGGCACGTGTTGAACGCCGCCCATACCAGTACCTGTATAAAGACGACATGGGCTACTACTTCATGCACAACGAAACATTTGAACAGCTACATGTTGACAGCTCGCTTATCGACAACCCCGAGTTTCTTGTTGAAGGCGCCTCGGTAGAAGTGGTAGTGCATGCCGAAACAGAAACAGTCCTCACCGTTGACCTGCCCCAGTTTGTAGTAATGGAAGTTACATACTCCGAACCCGGCCTGCGCGGCGACACCGCAACCAACACCCTGAAGCAGGCAACCGTCGAAAACGGATCGATAATAATGGTACCGCTGTTTGTAAACACCGGCGACAAGATAAAAATCGACACCACCGACAAATCGTACGTAGAACGGGTAAAGTCATAACAGCAATACAGCCGGCAGAACATGGACAGGCTGAAACTATCGAAATTCAAACTCGACGCACTGCTCGACATCACACTGTCGATCAATGCCAACCTGCCCGTAGAAGAACTGCTGGCCAAATATGGCGGCATACTCCGGAACTGCCTCAACATTGGCAAGGTACTTGTCTTTAAACGCTCAGGCGCGTGGGAATGCATATTTAACAACGGCTTCCCAGAAAGCACTGCAGCAATAGACGTTGAAACCGAACTGTGCAGCATAACCGAAATATCATTCACCCCGTGCGGAACAGCCGGCGACGCCGACATCATCATCCCCGTATTCAACAACAACACCCCCCTCGCCTACATACTCATAGGCGACTTTGAAGAAGAAGGCAAAGGCATGAGCCCCGTGCTTAAACACCTCAACTACATACAAACCATATCGAGCATCATAATAGTAGCCATTGAAAACATACGACTGTTTGACGAAAGCCTCAGGCAGGAAGCCCTGAGAAAAGAGATGGAGCTGGCGGCAATGATACAGAAAATGCTTATCCCCGACAACAGCGCCATGCCCCGCAACCCCAAACTTGTTGTAAACGGCTTTTACTTCCCCTACTATGCAACAGGAGGCGACTACTACGACTGCATAAAACTGTCGGAAACCAAAACAGGCTTCTGCATAGCCGACGTTTCGGGCAAAGGCATCGCGGCCGCCATACTGATGTCAAACTTTCAGGCAAGCCTGAGGGCGCTGTTCACACTGCACATAAAACTCGGAACCCTTGTTGAAAAACTCAACTCAATTGTAAATGGCAGCGTGGCCGGCGAAAAGTTCATTACCCTCTTTGCAGCCCGCTACGACCACGAAACCGGAATCCTCGAATATATAAATGCAGCCCACGACCCTCCGGTACTTTACGACACCGTTACCGGAAGCATACGGCACCTCCATGCCACATGCGTCGGTATAGGCATGCTCGACGAAATACCCCGCATAACCGAATGCAAACTGACAATTGAAAACCATTCAAAAATAGTATGCTACACCGACGGCATATCTGAACTGAAAGACAATAACGGAAAAAACATCGGCACGGCAGCAATAGAAAAATACATAATGAACACCGCCCCCGTTGCCGACAACATAAGGGAAATGATAAACGAACTCCGGCTCGCCGATAATGCCTTCGACGACGCCTCGCTTATTGCTGCCGATATTATAAGGTAACGTATAAAGTCTATTATATCAAAGTGGTTATTTGCCGCTTTTGACTTTTATTTAAAATCTATGCAAAGACAGCGATTGTTCTCCGAAATAGCCGGAAAAGAGAAAGTGGAAATCTAAACTTGACGGAATCTATGGGGAATATGCAGCTATATGAGAATCAGCCAAAATATAGAAAGAAAAACAGAGTGAAAATATTGGGATTCTGAAACATTTTTCTACCTTTGCGACTGAAAGTCGTTCTTTGTGTGTATTGTGAAAATTGACGTAAAAAGACGAGATTCGCTCGTTTCTAAACCCTACACCAAAACCGCAAGAACGGATAAAATGATGTAATTGTCTGATTACTGGGTGATAACTTCTTTGATTTACTCTTCACTGCAAGCAGCAAAAAAGCAGAAAATTGTGTATTTGGGAATCCTTTCCGTTACGAATGCGTTATCTGTTTTTGGCGTTTACTCCCTGTCAAAATAACGCTTTTCCCGTGAAAAAAGAAAGATTCTCGCCTGTTTTGAAGACAGAGCCGGAGGTGAGTTAATATTTTACCTGAATCCGGTTTGTCCTTGCAAACATTTTTCTGTGTCGTACATTACAGATAAAATTTGTTTATTAGGGCGGAAATTAAAAACGGCTCTGCCGTTCCCGTTGTACTACACCTTGTCGGCAGTAATTCCATTACAGAATTACACAGGGGTTCAGAACTGTATATTGCAAGCGACAGAACATAAAAAATGCCTATTGCTATTAATAGGCGGATTGTTCCGCCGACAAGTATGTAGTACGCTGCAAACATATCATATTTCTTTTTCACTGCCAAATGATTTTTTGAGATTGTTTACTATGTCTGTTGTAACAGGGTCGCCAATAGACAGCAAGTCATCCACTTTTCGTATTGCGTAGAGTACTGTTGCATGGTTTGTCATTCCTGCTGTTTCGGCTATCTGTTTGAGCGAACGGGCTGTTGTTTTCCTTGCATGCCAGCAATATACCTGCCTTGCGGCTACGATACCGCTGTGCCTGCTTCGCGAGCGTATGAGGTCTTTACTGACAGGAGTATGTCTTCGAGGTCGCGTGCTGCGGGGGCAGGCCGGGGTATATGTAGGGGCTGGGGTTCACAGTTTGTTTATTTTGGGCTGCTGGCAGTTTTGAATTTCTATGTATAGAAATTTATCAATATCGTCTGCACCCAATACATATATATAGATGCACTTGTACTGATGATTAAAATGCTGATAGTCAGATGGGATATTCTTTTGATTTTAATGCTTTGTATCGAAAAATAAGCCGTATATTTGCATCGTAGTTTTATGCAGTCATGGGCAGGACAAACGTGGTCAAATCAGTTCTTTGAATCCGCTCAAAATTATACCCCATGGTACGAAACAAAAATGTAAGTCGCTGTATTAGAACGAATTTCTACTTATGTTTAAATTTCCTTTAGAAAGATGAAGATAGTTTTTATGGGTACGCCACCGTTTGCCGTTTCAACGCTTGAAGCGCTGCATGTAAACGGTTTCAATGTGGTTGCGGCAGTAACAGCACCCGACAAACCCGCCGGAAGAGGGCGAAAAATTCAGAAACCGGCAGTGAAAGAATTTGCCGAATTGAACAACATTCCGGTATTGCAGCCTGTGAACCTTAAAGATGCAGGATTCATAAGCAGCCTCAGGGCACTTGGCGGCGATATTTTTATTGTGGTAGCTTTCAGGATGCTGCCGCGCGAGGTGTGGGAAATGCCGCCGCTCGGTACGGTTAACCTTCATGCTTCGCTGCTTCCCGACTACAGAGGTGCTGCACCTATAAACCATGCCATTATCAACGGAGAAACGGAAACGGGCGTTACTACTTTCCTTATCGACGAAAGGATAGACACAGGAAATATTCTTTTGAGGGAGACACTGAGCATATCGCCGTCGGAAAATGCCGGAACGCTACACGACAGGCTGGCGAAAACCGGAGCACAGCTTGTCGTTGAAACCCTGCGGGGTATTTCCGACGGTAGTGTGAAGCCGCAAGACCAGGCGCTGTTCATGGCTGGCAGAGGAACGGAGCTTAAAGCAGCTCCGAAAATATTTCCGAAAGACTGTGTTATTGACTGGAACAGCGAAGCCGCCGCTATCAACAACCTTGTAAGGGGACTTTCACCGTTGCCCGGAGCGAGGTCGGTTTTAAGAAACGAATGGGGAACGCTGTCGTTCAAAATACTTGAGTGCATTCCTAAATATGAAAACCATAGCCTGATGCCGGGAACAATAGTTACTGATGAGCGGTGCTGCCTGCGCATTGCCTGCAAAGACGGTTTTGTAGATGTAACAACCCTGCAGGCGGAGGGACGCAACAGGATGAGTGCTGCCGAGTTTCTGAAAGGATTCAGGATAGACGGTTATACGGCCGTCGGTTAGGGTTTTATTGCCCGCAGCCATATACGGTCGCCTTCACGGGGTTCCTCGCCCGCAGCCATGCGGTTCATTTCATAGAGCTTCTTCAGTTTTATTCCGTATTGCTGCGATATTGAATACATGGTATCACTGCCTGTTGCATTGTGTATGTCTTTCCCCGACTCAGCCCTGTCGCGCTTTGGCTGCAGGTAAACAATCTGCCCGGGAACAGGCCTGAAGTCGCCACCGGCATCATTGTATCTTGCAAGTTCCCATTTCAGCAGGCTAAATTCATTTTCAATGCTTTCGCGGGTGTCTTTTCCATCGGCAATGATATACTTTATCCTGTTGTTTTCTTTCACTCTCGACACCTTTGAGGCAACTGCAAACTGTCCGTCGGGAATCGTTACCGGAACATTGGCAGGTGCAACGTCAACAGCCACTGTTTTTTCAGGCGCGGTTGCAATGGCTGGCTCTTTTGAAGAACTTTTATATCCGCGGTCGTAACGCCACAGCTCGTATTCCTCTATTTTTCTTATCAATAAATTTGCATAATCGGGGTTTGTGGCATATCCTGCCTTCTTCAATCCCCTTGCCCAGCCGGCATAGTCTTCGGGCTTCAGGCTGAAAAGCTCCCTGTACCTTGCTGTTGAGGTAAGGAAATCAGAATGGTCGCTGAATGAATCTTCCACCCGGTTATATTTACGGAAACATTCGTTACGTCTGTCGTCGTCGTGGGTAATTGTAGCTCCTTTCCAGCTGCTGTGGCATTTTATTCCGAAGTGGTTATTTGCCGAAACAGCCAGCCGGCTTCTGCCGTAATTTGATTCAAGCATTCCCTGTGCCAAAGTTATGCTTGCCGGCACGCCCGACCTTTTCATTTCGCTTATGGCCAGGCCGCTGTACCGGTCAATGTATGCCCCCTGAACTCCGCCTGCTGACGCAGGAACAACACTTGTTGCAGGCCGCCTTACGCCGCACGAGTAAACCGACAGTAACACCAGCAATATTATGAATAATCGCAACTTAAACATTATGTAATTTTTGACGGCAAAGATAACTTATGAATTGTAAATTCTTTGATTATTTCTTTCCTGTTAAAATTAAGACTTGATATCCAAATAATCATCAGGTAAAATATCAGAAAATTCTTATAAAAAAACGGATGACACATACACCGGAGTATATGCTGTCATCCGAAAAATATGAAAAAATCAATCGCCCAAAGTTAACTATCTTTTATGATAAGTTGAAATCCTGCGCCATGAATATTTTTTATAACCAGCAAAGGGTCATCAGCAAGGTATCGCCTCAGTTTTGTAACGTAAACATCCATGCTACGGGCGGTAAAATAGTCGTCGGCACCCCATATTTTTTTTAATGCCTGTTCTCTGTTGAGAAGTTTATTCGGGGTTGAGGCCAGCAATTCGAGCA
The DNA here is from genome assembly GCA_031285575.1 of Bacteroidales bacterium. GTDB lineage: Bacteria > Bacteroidota > Bacteroidia > Bacteroidales > VadinHA17 > LD21. The sequence goes on along the minus strand of JAITVX010000247.1, from coordinate 5,177 downwards.
GTTCGGCTTCTTTGGGCGACAGTTTTGTTTCAGCATCGTTGATTGCAAGCGTACGCAACTTGGCATTGAAAACAAACCGGCCAATGGTGTAAATGTCTTTTGTGGCCGACTGAAAATCGCGGCGCGCAAGTATTGCACTTATCTTTGCAAGAAGAATGTCGGTGTCGAACGGTTTTGTTATGTAGTCGTCGCCGCCGGCTCCGTAGCCTTGCAAAACGTCTTCCTTTAGCTTTTTGGCAGTGAGAAAAACGATGGGGACTTCACTGTTTATCTTTCTTATTTCGCCGGCAATGGTAAAGCCGTCAACGTGCGGCAGCATAACGTCGAGTATGCAAATATTGAAAGTTCCGCGCTTGAAGTGGTCGAAGGCGTATTTGCCGTCGTCAACCCAGTCAACCTGGTAGTCGTTGATTTCAAGAAATGATTTGAGTACCGACCCGAAACTGAGGTCGTCTTCTACAAGCAGTATTTTTACAGATTTTGAGTTCATGTCAGTATTCGGTATTTAGCGGCAGGGTTACTTCAAAGCGGCTTCCCTTGCCGGGCTCGCTGGTTACGCTTATTGTTCCTTTGTGGGCTTCGACTATTGTGCGCACGTAATGCAGCCCAAGACCGAATCCTTTCACGTTGTGTATGTTTCCCGACGGCTGCCGGTAAAATCTTTCAAATATCTTACTCTGAATGGCTTTTGTCATTCCGGTTCCCTTGTCTTCAACAGAGAAGATAAAGCAGTTACTGCTATTCTTTGTTTCAACTGTGATTTCGGGATTCTCGGGAGAATACTTTATGGCATTGTCGAGGAGGTTGTTAACAAGGTTTGACAGGTGTTCACTGTCGCCACTGACAAAGGAATTTGCGGCGTCGTAAACCTTAACAACTGTACCGTTTTTACGTTGCACCTGTATCTCTATTGCTTCAAGAACGTGGTCTATAACGGTGTGCATTGAAGTGTTTTCAAAGTTGAACAGTATTTCCCTTTTATCAAGCGAGGCTATCTGAAGTATTGTTTCAACCCTCTTGTTCATCCGGCTGTTTTCCTTTTTTATCATGCCCACAAACTGCATTATTTTCGCTTCATCGCATATAATCTTTGGGTTTGATATTGTGTCAGCTGCCAGTGATATTGTTGCGATAGGGGTTTTAAACTCGTGCGTCATGTTGTTAAGAAAATCGGATTTCATTTCGGATATTTTTTTCTGCCTTACTATAAAATAAAGGCTGAGGCCGAAGGTGGCTACAATAAACAGTGAAAAGGCGAGCGAGCCGCCAAGCAGCCAGAATACCTGCCCCAGAACGTAGTTGGCCCTTGCGGGGAATATAACGGAAAGAACTATGTCCTGCCTTATCATGTTGCCTGGAAACAGCCTCACCATATAGCCGCTTTTGAAGAAATCGGCACTGTTCCTTTTAAATTCTCCTTCCTGTGTCTGCCCATTTTTAATAACTGCAAATTCATAGGGCGTATGTATTCCGGCATATTCAAAGGTTTGCCTTAACACATTGTTTATATCGGCATTGCCGATATCCAGTGTCTTTTCCCACTGATATATTTCCATTATAAACTGGTCGCTGAGATTGTGAAACTCATTTGTATGCTGTTTAACCCAGGTAATAAAATCATGCTGTCTTTCGGAAAGGGGCCTGGCATTGGGGTTCCACACATCGTCTCTCCCCCCCCCCTTCGACGCAACAACAAGCATTGCCGAATCAGATGCTGCATCATTTCCCGTAAAAACATATGACTTTGAATTAAATACATATCCGCCGCTGTCCATCTGAGAATGTTTGCGGATATTCAGATAATCAGGCGGCCTCACAGGATAGCCCGCTCCCGAAGGCAGATAGTTGTTAAAGAAATTTATCCGCTGCAAAGACATTATATGTTCGGCAGCATTATTGAGGCTCGACACAACCGCGTTATTGAAATTCTCATTGCGTATCTCATAAGCATTCCTGATCCAGATTGCCTGTACCCAGATGATACCAGTCATCGACAGTACCATCATTACTATCAACAGCATGAATTTCGGCTTGCTCATAATGCAAATTTATACTATAATGTTAATACCTGTTATTATTTAACGTTTTCTTAACTCTTGCCAGCCTACCTTGCAGCTTAAACATGTGTACGAAACTCAGGGAAGAAACTGTGTCCTGAAAATTACGGCGTGTTAGCATAATTTCGACTCATCGTAAATAAGCGCTAAACGCAAGAATACCAGATACATTACATTGAATTTTTCATATTGCGTACACACTCTTCTGCACCCTTTTATGCGGCGGAAAAGCCGCTCGACTTCGTTGCTACGTTTGTAAATATTTTTGTTGTACTTCCACGGCTTCTTGCGATTCGACTTAGGCGGAACAACCGATTTAAATCTTCTTTTTTCACAGCCTTGCGTGTCAGATCTTCTTAATAGCTTTTGTCCATCGCCATATATACCGTCTTCCGTTTAGCCAGTCCGTCCAGACGCTGAGCTTCCGACAACGGACGTCCCTGTGGTGCATCATGGTATTGTCCACCAGACAGCTGAAAAGCAACAGCTATTCGATCGCTCGCGGCAACCGGATGAATTCTATTGTTTCTGTCTCCGCGGGAAACACCGATGGACTGAATCCCGTTTTTTTTGCGCGTACCTGCTCGGAATGGACTTTCACTCCTGTTCTGTCCATTGAAAGCACATCTGTCTTAACCCTGCCTATCTGCTCATCCTGCAATTTGGCAAAAGCCCTGTTGATTATGCCATTTTTTGCCCGGCGGCTGATGCGGTAACAGATTGTGTACCAATTCCCGTATTTCTCGGGTAGCACCCTCAATTTGCAACCGTTTTCAGCAATATAAAGAAAAGTGTTAATCACCTGCAAGTTAGAGTATGTAAGGCTGCCTCTATGTTTCGGGAAACAGTCTGATATCTGCCCGTATTGTGCTTGTGTGAGTTCCATAGCGCATGGATACACTTATTTCCTGTCTTATACTAACACACCGTAATTAAAATTTTGACAAAAAAATAAAAACTAATGACCGTAAAGATAATAATTCAACAGATATATCTATTTTGATGCTGTTGCCCTGGTATTTTTTTTCTCAACATCTTTTTTATTGTAAAAAATAGCTATATTTGCATTAATTAAATGGGGGTTTAGCTCTGTTGGATAGAGCGTTTGACTGGCAGTCAAAAGGTCAGGGGTTCGATTCCCCTAATCTCCACAATAAATCTTGATAAACAGAATATTATAATTGACAGGGACTAAACAATTTTCAGTCCCTGTTTTTTTATGCTATTTCTCCATTCATCTTTTCTTTGCGTTTTCAAGGGTATTTCAGGCATAGAATTAAACTTTTCTTTAACTTATGTCGTCTTTTTCTTTAAAAAATTAAAACAAATTAAACTTTTCGGACGTTTCGTTTTAAACGAACAATGTCGTCATAGGCCGCTTACTCCTGCATCTATTGCCACTTTACGCCGTTTTCTGTCTCTCATGAAATTAGGACATTTTGTTTTACCCCCATACTTTAAGCACGTTTGTCAGTCGCATGAACATGGAGTGGGGGCAATGGTATGAATGGGGATTTTTCCGCATTCGTGGCTACAAAAAAGGCACTATGCACTTTGAGTTTACCGATGAAAATGTTTGGGAGCTATTTAACCGGCGTGTTGCCGAAACCAAAGGCCGGTACCGTAATAAAATTTGCACTATTTACAAAGGGGAAGTACATAGAAAAAAAGGAAACTGTAAACCATCGAAATAAAAACAATTCACTATATTTGTGAATATAAAAAATAGTATTACCTTTGCATCGAATAAATAAGCGATATGAAAATTGAGTTTGAAAAAGAGTATTTACGAGAATTGTACGAAACAGGGAAAGCAACGGACAAAAAACACCGCTTTCAACCACAAGTGGTGAATGGCTATGCAAAATGTGTAAGAGCACTGGTTAAGGCGAAACGAATAGAGGATTTGTATTTGATTAAATCTTTGAATTACGAAAAACTGAAAGGCGGCAAAAAAGGGCTTTCTTCCGTGCGTATCAACGACCTATACCGCCTTGAATTTCGCGAAATACTCAATCCAAACTATACAATTGAAGTCGAACTTTGTTCACTGACAGATATTACGAATCATTATAGATAAAAACGATTATGAGTGAGATAGGATTTCCGTTTCGTCCCGTGCATCCGGGCGAACTGTTAAAAGACGAATTAGAATACCGCCGTTTATCACAAAGAGCGGTTGCAAAACAATTGGAATTACCATATACAGCATTTAACGAAATATTGAACGGTAAACGTCCGGTAACAACCGACTTTGCAATGATTATGGAAGCAGCATTGGGTATTCCTGCCTATATGCTCGTTGGTATGCAAACCGACTACAATTTACAAGTAGCACAAACGGATAGCAAATTGAGTAACCGCCTTGCCGAAATACGCAAAGCGGCGGCGGTACTGTAACAGAAAACTAATTTTAATTCAAATGATTTATAATGGGATTATTTGCTAAAATATTTGGTAAAAAAGAGCAAGACAAACCAAAGGAATTTGAACTTGTCGATGGGGTGTTTGTCAATGAAAAGGGTGAAGTGTACGGAGAATTTGAACTAAAAACACCATTTAATGGCCAAGAATTTGTACATAAACTACCGATAAACACGACCGCCGAAAAATTAGAAGAAGATTATAAACGGAATCAAGCCAACAAGGCAAATCCCAATTCTTGTGAACGCGAACCGAATGAAGATGAAATAAAATTTCCACGAAAAGACATTGATGGTAAATATTTTCCTGTAATTTTTGATATTATAAGAAGAAAAAACTATTCGGCAATTTCTAATGGCTATAACAACATAATCATATCTAAAAAAGAATTTGAGGAATTAGAATCAAGACTAAACGAACATAATAAGCATAATGCAATATTAAACAAGACAGTCGAATTAAACAACAAAGGTATCCAGCTTGAAAAAGATGGTGATATAGATAATGCAATACAAGTTTATGAAGAAAACATCTTGCTTGGTTATCCGGCTATGCACTCATACGAACGCCTTATGGTTCTAGACCGAAAAAGCAATGATATTCAAAACGAAAAAAGGGTAATAGAAATTGTAATCAAAGTATTTTCTAATGCCAATCAACAAAGAGCAAAGCAAGCAATTGATAATAATCCCGAAT
>JAITVX010000114.1 GCA_031285575.1 Bacteroidales bacterium | reverse complement strand
ATTTATTTATTACCTGCAATAAATTATAAAACAGCGCCTCCTGACGGAAGAAAAAAATTGTATGGCAATGTTGCAAAACATAGTCTTATATTTCGGAACTTTAAAACAACAACATAAGCAATTCATTTCAGTAGCCGGTAAAACATGAAAAAGTTCATATTCCTCATCGCCGCCGCCACAGTTACGTTACACACCTCCGCTAGCGAATATGCAAGACACGGATTGCGCGGCAAAGTAAAATCATGCAGCGTAACCATCTACGCGGTTAAAGGTATCCCGCCCGAGAAAGACGAGCCGACCGGATACCTCAACGATCGCCTGACATTCGACGAAGCGGGACTGCTCACCGGCTCCGAAACTTTCGGACGTTACGGACTACAAACGGGAAGAAAAACTGTTCCCGAACGGGAAAACGGAAAAATAACGAGTGAGACACATTACGACGCATACGGCGACGTGATTTCCCAATGGACATATTCCTACCCTTCGGCCAACGTTATTAAATGTGACGTAATAAACTGCGTCGATAATATCCGCAATTATTCGCACACAATAACACTGCGCAAAGGGTGTATTGCAAGGGCTGACTACCATGCGGGCGGTTTTCCGTACGCCGCCGCCGATACCGCAACTTTCCAAACGTACACCTACGACCGCGACGGGAACGTATCGAAGTTCGAGTTTTTCAACAAAAAGGAAGAAATTATCGGTACAACAAAATTCGTGTACACACAGTTCGACCGCACCGGCAACTGGACGGAGCACATAGTGTACCTGAACGGCAAACCGGCGATCATTGCCTCGCGCGAGTATAGAATACTACTGAGCCGCGGGTGTTTATTGACTGCATGAGTCCAGTCAATGGAAAATCATAAATGAGCATTGATCTTTTCAGCTGGTTATGGCCGCAAACCTGTTCATTTCTCAGTGCCGGCTCTGGCTTTCCCGAAATAGGATATCTTTTTCTTCACGGGTGAGGCTGTCGTAGCCGCCTTTGGATATTTTGTCGAGTATGGCATTTATTTCGGCCTGCCTGTCGGCTTTTACCTTGTTATATTCGTGGTCGTTGGCTGGTGGACGGCGGTATGTAACTTTCATCTTTTTCCTTGGTTTCAGCAGTGTTGCACACCAGTCGATAACGGCGTTTGTCCATTTCCCGAGGTCACTGCCCTGCCGCAGTTTCATGGCGTAAACATATCCGAATATGGCGCCGCCTATATGCGCAAGCTTTCCTCCGGAATTAACCTGAAAATCCATGAACGAGGTTAGTACAAGGATTGCCAGAGCCATGTACTTTATTTTTACCCGCCCTAAAAGCAGGAGGTTTATCGGATAGTCGGGCGTGTATGCCGCAATAGCAACCACAACGGCCATGACCGATGCCGACGCGCCTATTGCAACCGACTCGCTTACTATTCCCGCAAAGGCAGGGAAGATATTGAACGACAATATATACAGCGCAGCGCCGCAAATACCTCCGGTGAGGTAAACGGATACAAGTTTGCGCTGGTCGAGCATCTGGAGGAAGATGGTTCCAAACCAGTAAAGCCACAGCATGTTGAACAGTATGTGCCATATATCCTTGTGCAGAAACATGTAGGTTATCAGCGTCCACGGTCGCATGGCCAGCCCGGGCAGCGACGCCGGCACGGCAAGAAACCTTACCGTATTTTCGTCAATCAGCGGGTTTGTGAACAGGAAGCCTGCTATGGCAGCAAACGATATGGCAATAAATACGCCAAGGTTAATATATATCAGCTTGGTGAGGCTGCTGCCGCGGTTAAACGATCCTTTAATGTCATTCCATAATCCCATCAGTAGAGTGTATTAGTTGTTTTTCGCCAGTATTTTATAAGTATATAGCCAAACAGCATACCTCCGAGGTGGGCGGCGTGGGCAATGTTGCTGCCCGGCTGTGCAAATGCAAGATAAAGCTCTATTGCGCCGTAAATCATAACAAAATATTTTGCTCTTATCGGGATAGGGGGGAAGAGCAGCATGAGTTCCGTATTGGGAAACAGTACGCCGAATGCAAGCAGTATGCCGAACACTGCTCCCGACGCCCCTACGGTCGGGGTATTTAGCAGAAGTTGAAGTTCCTGCATCAGCCCGTCGGTAAATACTTTATGTTCCCGCAGGTATCCTGCTCCTTCGTTAATAACCACCTCAAGCTGTTCCGGGCTTATAGTGCCCATTATCTTTTCATACTGAACGAAGATAACCGTTTCGTGAATAAATGCAGCACCAAGTCCGCACACCATATAATATATCAGGAACCGTTTGGGCCCCCACACCTGTTCCAGCACCTGACCGAAGATGAAAAGGGCATACATGTTGAAAAACAGATGCCACAGGCCGCCGTGCATGAACATGTGGGTTACAATCTGCAGAGGCATGAAGTGTTCCGATCTGGGGAAGTAGAGACCAAGCACGGCAGAAAGGTTGACGCCGAACGCTCTGCCGACGGTAAAGTCGGACAGAAGCATTACGACGTTAATCAGTATTATGTTTTTAACTACCGGCGGCAGTCCGAAGAATCCTCTTCCATATCCGTTCATTGTTCAGTATATTATGCGAATTAACAGTAGAATACTCAATATTCAATTGTGCCGCAAATGTATGAAATATGCAGAACTTTACCATTAGAACTCTTCGGAAAATATGCAATATATTGTTTAAAACGCAGTATTCAGCATCGTCATTGCGAAGGCTTTGCCTTCGCAATGACGATGCTGAAGTTCGCAGTGACGAAGAGCGTATTGAAGTTCTATTTTCCGAAGAAGTCTAATAAAAACAAGATTTTTTTATTGTTGAATACCCGTATTTTATCTTTTATGCATGTATTTATATAATGACATATACATAAAATTTCGTGCATTTGCCCAGTATAATTACCTGTTTTTATTTCCGTTTTGAAAAAACAAGTTATATTTGCCGGAAAATTTACAGGAAAAATGAATGCTGTATATAACATCTCTTTCTTTTTTTACCTTAAAAACATATAAGGCGGGGGGATTTTTGTATAAATAACTGAAACAAACAACTGCAAGGATCCCCGGAAAGGATCCTTCTTTTTTTATAATAATTAACTATGAAAGTTTCGATACAGGGAGTAACAGGATGTTTTCACGAAGTGGCGGCAAAGCAGTATTTCAATGGCGAGAATATAGAAGCAGTGCCGTGTTCGTCGTTCGAGCTTACACTTAATGCCGCTCTCGACGGCTCTGTAAATTACGCCGTTATAGCAATAGAAAATGCGCGGTCGGGAAGTATTTTGCAAAACTATACACTTATCCGCGAATCGGGAATGAAGATACTTGGCGAACTCAATCTGCGGATTATACAGAACCTTATGGCCTTGCCCGGGCATACAATTGATACGATACACACCGTGCAGTCGCATCCCATTGCCCTGGCTCAGTGCATGAACTATTTGAAGCAGCATGCCGAATGGACGCTTATTGAAAGCGAAGATACAGCTTTAAGTGCAAAGGAAATCAGGGACAAAAACCTTTTGGGCACGGCGGCAATAGCCTCGAAGGAAGCGGCCGATATTTACGGCCTGGAAATAATAGCGCCGTCAATTGAAACATACAGGCAGAACTATACACGGTTTCTGGTTGTAGGCAGGCAGCAGCAGGTAACCAGCCGTGGCAACAAGATATCCATATGCTTTTCGACACGGCACATGCCTGGCGCCCTGTCGAAAGTTCTGGCAAAACTGGCCGACAGATACATAAACCTGTCGAAGATACAGTCGGTCCCGAAATTCAACGAAGAATGGGAATACATGTTCTACTGCGACCTTGAAACACATCGTGAAATTTCTTCCGAAGTAATTCACAGAATACTGAGAGAAGACACCAGAGACCTTGAAATATTAGGCATTTATCAGAAAGGAGACATGCTGCTATGACAGTTAAACCCGCACAGCGAACCGAATCGGTAAAGGAATATTACTTTTCGCAGAAACTTGCCCAGATAGACCGGATGACCAGCACAGGCATCGACGTCATCAGCCTGGGCATCGGAAGCCCCGACCAGCCACCCTCGCCACATGTTATAAACGCCCTTGTTGCCGAAGCAATGAAACCTACATCGCATGGATACCAGAGCTACAAAGGCATACTGAAACTCCGGCAGGCGTATGCCGGGTGGTACAGGAAATATTTCAATGTAACACTAAATCCCGAAGAAGAAATACTGACCCTCATGGGCAGTAAGGAAGGTATTATGCATATAAGCATGACGTTCGTCGATAATGGCGACGAGGTGCTTACGCCCGACCCGGGCTATGCAACCTATTCGTCGGCAACAAGGCTGGCCGGCGGAACCGTAAGGAACTACGACCTTGTTGAGCAGAACGGCTGGATGCCCGACATCGATGCTTTGGAAAACAGCGACCTGTCGCGGGTCAAGCTCATGTGGATAAATTATCCCCACATGCCTTCGGGAACAAAAGCCACGGCAGCGCTTTTCAAGAGGCTGGTGGCATTTGCCCGCAAACATTCTATACTGTTGTGCAACGACAATCCTTATAGTTTTATCTTGAATAATGATTATTTAAGCATTCTGTCAGTTCCTGGCGCAAAAGACACAGCCCTTGAACTGAACTCACTAAGTAAATCGCACAACATGGCCGGATGGCGCATAGGAATGGTTGCCGGTAACAGCGACTATGTAAAACAGATTCTTAAAGTGAAAAGCAACATGGATTCGGGAATGTTTCTCGCCATGCAAATTGCCGCCGTTGAAGCCCTTAACAGCCCCGAATCGTGGTACAGGTCGGTCAACGAAGTATATGTTAAACGGCGCACTATTGCCGAAGGTATAATGAAACTTCTCAACTGCCGATACAATGCCTCGCAGACAGGGCTGTTCGTATGGGGACGAATTCCCGATGAAGTGGTATCGTGCGAGGAATGGATAGAAGACATATTGCAAAAAGCATATGTATTCATAACTCCCGGATTTATTTTTGGCAAAAACGGCGAAAGGTATATCCGTATTTCACTGTGCGCCTCAGAAGACCGGCTGAGCGAAGCAAAGGACAGGCTTGACGCCTTTGTGAAACAGCAGCAATAAAACTGACAGGCGCTAATGCCTTTTGCTACCGGAGCATTGCTATTCATCACGCCATCATTGCACGAACGGGTATCCTAATTAAATAGATTTTAAAAAGTAATTATAAGTAAGTACTCATAATTAATTCACATTATCCTGTTCGTCATTGCGAGAGTTCACCCCAAAACTTTGGGGTGAACTCTCGCAAATGACGAAAATGGGTACAACTAATTTTGAGTACTTACTTACATATTTGTTTACCAATTCCAATTTTCTTTGCCATCATTTATCATCGATACAATGATATGTATAAATTTAATACGCGGTGTTTTGGGCATCGGGCGTAGCGAGGTGCACCACCGGTAGAAAAGGTATTAAAAGAAGCTGTATGGGCTGATGTGGGCTATGGAGGTGGCGTTGAGTATGGTTTGCAGGTCGCAGGGCATGTGTCTGGCCTTAAGGAGCCGGCTTGCGAGTTGTTGCAGTGCGGGTGGGCCGTCGAGAGTGATGCCGGTAATTATGCCTTCGGCTACGGTGAGGTTGCATGTGGCTTTTGCGGGCTGATGGCTGATGGTTTTTGTGAGCTGGTAGGCGGGACCGTAGGCGTAGTTCCATTCCCACTGAGTGTATTTGCTGGTGGCAAGTGTGCTTATGCCGTTGGCAACATGGGCAGGAAGAGCGTTACAGCGGGTTGCGCAGGGAATGGTGCTGAGGAGGTGCAACATCAGTTTGTCGCGCAGTTGCTGTATGCTGCCGATGCCTGACAGGAGGCCATTAAGGTTGGTGACGGGCGACGGATTGGATATTACTGCTTTTGAGCGGTAGCTTGATGGGTTGTGCCGCAGCGTGTTTTGCATGGTTTCGAGGCTTGCGCTGAAAAGGAGCGTACCGTGGTGGAGCAGCCTGTTGCGGTAGAGGTATTCTGCGTTGCCCGATATTTTGAAGGAGCCTGTTTTGAGGCCGCTGTTTCCGTCAAAGTATGCGCTGACGCCGTGCCGTGCCAGGAAGTCGATTATGTGCAGGGTGTTGGCATGGATACCGGCGTGGGCGTTGTGTTGTGTGTTGGTTATGAATGTGAAGTTCAGGTTGCCTTCATCGTGATAAACTGTTCCGCCGCCGGTTATGCGTCTTATTACCGGTATTTTGTGTTCCGTTACATATTGTGTATTTACTTCGCGGTGGGCTATCTGGTGCTTGCCTATTACGATGGAAGGGTGGTTGATGTAGAGTATCAGCCATTCGCCATAACTGTTTTTGAGCAGGTATTCTTCGGTTGCAATGTTGAAGAACGGGTCTGTTGTTTTCAGCGAAATACAGTGCATGTGTCGTTTCCGGAGAGGTCAGGTTTTCATGCTGGTGGTAAAGTATGCGCTGTGTGAGAAGACACGGACATCTGCAATTTCATAGAGTCTGAAAACGCCCCACCCTACAATGAAACCGAGGGCTGCTCCGCAGATAACGTCGCCGGGGTAGTGTACTCCAAGGTATATTCTGCTGTATCCGATTATGGCAGCCCAGCATACCATTGCTGTTGAAAACCATCTTTTCCCTAAAAAAAGGCTGCTTACGGTTGCGGCGCAGAAACAATTGGCAGCGTGCGACGATACGAAGCTGTAGGCACCGCCGCATTTGCCCCTGACAATATGTACAAGCCCTTCAAGCGCCGGCTCATGACAGGGCCTCAGCCGTTGAACGATATTCTTGAACAGGTGTACGGAGCTGAGGTCGGCAAGGGCTATTGCGAGGATTATAAAAGGCAGGATGACGAAGAATTTTTTTCTGTACCTGATTGCTGTAAATGTCAGTATTGCCAGATATAACGGCACCCATACAAGCGAGCCGCTTATGACGTACATCACTTCATCCCAAAAAGGTGAGTTAAGCGAATTGATATACAGTAGAAGTTGTTGGTCGAGACTGATTATGTTTAAAAGTTCATTGTTTTCCATATCATATCTTTCAGTGTTGTAATACCGTGTCCGCTGACAGACGATATAAATATTGACGGGATATCGGGCAGGCCTTTCCCTATTTCATTTATAAGTTCTTCATCGAGCATATCGGATTTTGATATTGCCAGAATACGTTTTTTGTCGAGCAGCTCGGGGTTATACTGTTTAAGCTCGTTAAGCAGTATTTCGTATTCTTTGCAAATGTTTGCACTGTCGGCAGGAATGAGAAACAGCAGCATGGAATTTCTTTCAATATGTCTCAGGAATCTCATGCCAAGTCCCTTACCTTCGTGCGCTCCTTCAATTATTCCGGGAATATCGGCCATGACAAACGATTTATCGTCTCGGTAGCTCACTATTCCGAGGTTTGGAGTCAGCGTCGTAAAGGCATAGTCGGCAATTTTAGGCTTTGCCGCCGAAACGGCAGACAGGAGCGTTGACTTTCCTGCATTCGGGAAGCCGACGAGGCCAACATCTGCAAGGATTTTAAGTTCCATTATAAATTCGTCTTCAATGCCGGGTTCTCCAGGTTGCGCAAATCTCGGAGTCTGAAACGTTGGCGACTTGAAGTGTACATTCCCGAGTCCGCCCCTGCCACCCTTGACAAGGATTTTTTTCTCTCCGTTATCTGTTATCTCAAACAGCGTTTCGCCGGTTTCCGCTCTTTTTGCAATAGTCCCAAGAGGAACCTGTACTGTTACATCACTGCCGTTTGCTCCGGTCGATTGTTGCCGCCCGCCGTTTCCACCGTTTCCGGCAAAAATATGCTTCTGGAACTTCAGATGAAGAAGCGTCCACATCTGGTCGTTGCCCTGAAGCACAATATGCCCTCCTCTGCCGCCGTCGCCGCCGTCGGGACCTCCTTTGGGTTCAAATTTTTCCCTCCGCAGGTGTGCCGAACCGGCTCCTCCCTTGCCGGAGCGGCAATATATTTTTACATAATCGACAAAATTAGAATCAGACATCTATTAAAATTAAGAAACTGTTTTTGAAAAGAATATACAAGTGTGTTGTATTGTGCCGCAAAGTTGATAAATTTTTTTTGAATACTGAAAAAATCAATCTGTTATATGCATGTAAAAGTTCAAAATATAAGCGGGAATAGGCCTTTTCGGGAAATAGCAATCAATTTTACTTGTTTAACAATCAGTGAGTTTTGTTTGAATTTTTCTTTATGGGGTACGATTTGGGTTACAAACCCTGCTGTTTTCCAACCCGGCATGTCCACCTTTTGTCTGCAAAAAACCCGAATGCAAAAATAAAAGTGTTTTTTAATAAAAACAAGATTTTTTTATTATTGAATACCAATATTTTATCTTTTATGCATGGTGCATGTATTTATATAATGACATAGACATGCAACCTGTTTTGGAATAAGGCATGTGTGCAAAGCCGGACAAGAGAGTGACAATCTCGGACTATGTATTCGGTACGGTATTGGTACGATCTTTTTGAGATGGAAAGCATTTGATTTGCAGGTATATAAACATACAGGTAAGAATCTGACAACACCCACTTGAAAAATCAAAGAATTACAAAAAAATCGCAAGTCTTTGATTTTTTATGAGACATAAAATTTGTATACAAGTCGGAGAATGTAGTCTGAGGCTCACCGGTAAAACCATGTGTATTGGCTTAAAAAGTTTGGCTTTGTGATATCAATTTCTTATTTGTCATATGTTCATTCATAAATATGTTTCTCTTGATAACGTCTTATGTAACGAATTAATTAACTTCTACAATTGCGAAACCCGCATGGTTGAAGCAATCCTGGTATGATGTACCGGCAGATTGCTTCCGTTTCATACCTCCCGGTTGCAAGGATAAACAGAATAGTTTATTTGCATTTTCCCGAAAAAGTCTGTTCTACCGGCAACCGGTAATCCGGAGAATCGTTTCTTTAAGCTCTTCATACGAGTGTGCAATGGGGATGTCGGTGTTTTCGGCGGCTACATTCTGCGGGGGCCTGTAGAGAATTGACGCATCGGCCTGCCTCAGCATGGCAAGGTCGTTGTATGAGTCGCCGGTGGCAATAACTTTGTAGTTGAGGTTTTGAAATGCCTGCGCAACCTTCTGCTTTGCGTTGTGCTGCCGCAGGTTGTAGCCGGTAATCATGCCGGCGCTGTCGGTTGTCAGGTGGTGGCAAAGCAGTGTGGGGCTGTTCAGTTTCACCATTACGGGGTCGGCAAACTCGTGGAAGGTGTCGGATACTATAACTGTCGGCAGTTTCGACCTTAGCCAGTCGAGAAAATCGACGGCGCCGGGGAGCGGTTCCATACGGGCAATTATGCTCTGAATGTCGGAAAGCGTAATGCGGTTCTGCTTCAGCACTTCTATCCGGCCTTTCATCAGCACGTCGTAGTCGCTTATGTCGCGGGTTGTAAGTTTCAGCTTTTCGATACCGGTGTGTTGGGCAACGTTAATCCATATTTCTGGAATAAATACTCCTTCGAGGTCGGAACATACTATGTACATCTTTTTATTTTAAATGATATCTGACAGTATTGTCTTGAATTTTTCATAATCATTGTCAATTGCCGTGCAGCTTTCAGGCTTTTTGTCCAAACCTTCGAGGCACTGCGGTATGGCGGGCTCAATGCCGGTTATGTTCCTTATTTCGTCGG
>JAITVX010000095.1 GCA_031285575.1 Bacteroidales bacterium | reverse complement strand
TTCACTTCGTGATTTGATGACTATCGTAGCGGCACATCGCACCAAAGCATATCACCTTGGTTTCGGACGTCCGGTCAGCCTTTCGACAGTAGCAAGAGCAAATGCAGGCCGCGATTACCGTATCTTTAAAGACTTTGCAATGCTTCTCATTACTTCCGATGCACTGGAAGTATGTTTCGGCAGCAGCGTTAAAAGAATATATTGATTATTATAACAATGAGAGGGAAAAAACAGGTTAAATGGGAAGAGCCCGGTACAATACCGAACTCTTTCGTTATTAATTTAAGTGTTAATCTGTCCTACTTTTGGGGTGCACTTCACAAACAGTTGTATGAAAAGCACAGGATATACTTTTATCAAACCGACTTTAAAAAAATAAGGTGTCCTCAACAGACACCTTATTTTTTTAAAGTCAATTTAACGGAATCAGAAATTTGGTTTGTCTGGATGTATCCAAAGGCGGGTACTGATTAAATTTTCCCCACCCAATTTTTGAGTTGCATCAGTAACACCGTTAGGGTTGTTATCTCTTTCAGCCAGTACGAACGGCATTCTTAAAAGAAATCCGTCAGCAGGTATGATACCCCAGGTTGCGTTACTGTCATTCTTAGGTACATAGTGAAGTTTCGGATAACCTGTTCTTCTGTGGTCGCTCCAGATTTCATTGGCATTTGTAAATGAGTCAATCCATTTCTGCGTCATTATTCTTTCAAGTTTCTCTTCATCTGTAGCTGCCTCATCCCATTTAATGGTAATTGTAGAACGTGTTTTGTAATTATTTCTGGCATCCGAAGGATCAACATAATCTATTGGTTTACTGGTGTCATCTGCAAGATATACGTCCGCACCATCAGCTTCCCAGTCAGCAAAAGATTGTCTTACAGCTTCTTCGTAATATTCCTGTGCTGTTTTAGGCACATTCCAGCCTCTCAATGCTGCTTCAGCAAGAATAAAGTTTGTTTCTGCTGCTGTAAAGAATCTCCTACCTGTAGCCGATTTCCAGGCTTCACTTACCAGAGAATATGGCTCTCTGTCAGTTTTCCGCACGATATACGACCCACTGGCAATGCCTTTATAAGGCTGGTTAGGATGATCTGCATAGAGGTTATCGTCTTTTACTGGCTGGAAATATTTTGATAGCCTCGGATCGTTGTATCCAAGTAGAAATTCTTCCATTCCGGCGCCCATACGTGTATCGTTCCAGCTAAAGCATATTTGCGACATAGGCATCACAGCGCCATAAAGCGAAAGGATAAAATTATCCCTGTTTGCTAAAATAAGTCCTGCCTTAGTAGCATCATTTATTGCTTTTTCACCTTGTTCTTTCGCCATTACAGGGTCTGCCTTAACAATACGCATTGCAAGTCTTAACCTCATAGTGTTTATGAGTCTTATCCACTTTGTAACATCACCACCATACGAAGCGTCAAATTTTTTCATATAAGGGTATGTCTTATTTGCTTCAAATATTTTCTGAATCTCGTCTAATTTCGCAAACAACAGTTTGTACAATTCCTCTTCACTGTCATAAAGAATCGTTGATGCTTTCGAGCCATAGTTTGAATAAATAAGAGGCCCGTGATAAACAGTAAGTCTTGACAAGCCGAGTACTTGCATAAGGTCTGCCCATGTTGCAAACATTATATTATCTTCTGCTAAAGCATTAGTTTTTATTTGCTGTGCAGGAGACATCACATCATTATAAATCCGGTTCCAAAAAGCAGAGTTCCATCCGTCAACAGGGTAATAGGTAGTATTATTCCTGTTATTTTCAAAAGCAGTAGGAGTACCCATGTGACGTACAAAATCGTCGGTAGCAAGGTTTTCCATAGTCTGGTCGCCCGTTAAGCGTGAAAGCATTGTAGCAAAAGCTGCCCCCAGGTGATTATTGTCCTGCTCTAATGCTTCATCCGATATTCTGTACGGATTTGTGTTTACTATATCAAACCTTTCCGTACAACCAATCATCAAACCGGCCAATATTATAAAACTTATAATTTTTTTCATAATAATTATTATTAGAAGTTAACTTTTATATTAAAACCATACGTTCTTGTCGAAGGCAGATTGAAATTGTCAAGCGCCTGCGAGTCACGTCCAGAGTTCATTGTTAATTCGGGATCATAAGGAGCCTTCTTGTAAAAGAAGAAGAGATTCTGTCCTATAAGCCCGACAGAAGCCGATTTTAACGGCCAGTTAAGAGCCCTTACCGGAATATTGTAGTTAAGTGAGAACTGGGTGAAACGTATATTTGTCCTGTCATATACATATTCATTAAGGACGCCGTTCCTGCCTCCAATTCCAGTGTACCATTCTTCGGCAGTCAGAGTAACAGCCGTTCCATCTTCTCTTGCAGCAGCAAAATCCATATATCCACCGTTGTCTCTTGCTTCACCCGATCTTTTAGATGAACCATAACCGTCGAGCATCGATTCTGTCTGGCTTACAACCTTACCGCCAAACACTCCGTTAATAAGGAATCCCATCGACCAGTTTTTGTAACTGAACGTATTGTTCCATCCAAGGGTAAAATCGGGATTGATAGAGCCTGAATATTGAACTTCTTTAGTTCTCAGTGCTTTATTCTTATCATCGACCAAAACCCTTCCCTGATCATCGTATGTGAGATGATAGGTATAAAGGTCGCCAAATGAGCCGCCTGCCTGGATATAGCTGTAATATCCTTCCGAGTTTCCAAGAGCAATTCTGTTCTTTGGATCGACTGGGTCAACTTCAACTATCTTGTTATTGTTGCGGGCAAAGTTAAACGATGTTCTCCATGAGAAATTAGAGGTGGCAACCGGTTCGGCATCAATCATAAACTCAATACCTGAATTGACAATCTTACCGGCATTAATATAGCGTCTTGAATATCCGCTTCCTGCAAGAGCAGGTATATCCAGAAACTGGTCGGTACTTGTAATGTGATAGTAAGTGAAGTCAAATCCGGCTCTTCCTTCAAGAAATCTCCAGTCTGTTCCTGCTTCAATACTTACAAGCATTTCGGGCTTCGCTTCAAAGAATGGACCTCTTTGATTTTGGTCGGCTACCAGTGTTGTGGCATTCATTTGCCTGTGCTGGTTAATAACGTCGAAATTAACTTCGTTAGCAACTGTTGAATATGATCCTCTTACCTTACCGAAGGTTATAAAACTGGGAAGTGAAACCATCTGGCTGATAATACCGCTAAGACCTACTGCAGGATAGAAATACGATTCGTTTCCTGTAAGCGCAAGTGTTGACGACCAGTCGTTTCTGCCCGACAGGTCGAAGAAAATCATCTCCCTCCATCCAAATGAAGCATTGGCAAACACACCCTGTTTAATACCGCTCGACGAGAAAATAGACCGTACTATAACGTTTTGAGGTATATTGTCGAACATATATATGTTAGGGAATATCAACTCATTGGTTGAGCCATTGTTAACCGAAATTCCATCGCCGTAACGTGTTTCCTGAAAACTTGCACCGGCAACAGCATTAAGGCTGAAATCGCCAAAGTTGGTGGTATAAGTAAGAAGACCGTCAAAGTAAGACTGCCAGTCCACGTACTGTCTGTAGTTCCATGTACCGGTACGGGATACGTTAGTTGTGTTTGAACCTGCCGAATGACGCTGTTCGTTCTTTTTATTGGCATAGTCGTAAGTTCCCCTTACCTGAAGTTTGAGCCCTTTTGCTATTTCCCATTCAACATTAGCGTTGGCTATTATTCTCTTTCCACCGTCCCATCTTGGCTGTTTGTTCATTATCCACCATGGGTTCGACTGATGATGGTCGGTAAAAAGCCAGTTCATCTTGTCAAAATTAACAGTTGAGTCCCATACCCCAATATTATCCTTATAAACATTAATATCTTCCTGACGCGGGAACCAGTACAAGCCTGTGAGAGGATTCATATAGTATCCGTTTGGCGGACGGTTGTAAGCCATTTCAGATGTTAACATTAAATTTGAGCCAATGGTAACCTTGTCGTTGAAAATTTTTGTTGACTGTTTAAACGTTGCATTATGCTTAATGTAATGGTTTTCGGGGATAATACCTCTCGATGCTGTGTTAGCGTATGAGAAATAGGCTGTTGTTCTGTTGTTACCGCCACTTATTGCAATGTTGTTTACAAGATTATAGCCTGTTTGGAAAAAGTCTTTAACAAACTGATCATCATAGCTTGCAAGAGGCGTCGGATCCCAGTTTTCCATAGCTATTTTACCAGTTTCAGCATTTACTCTACTTCCATAGTTATACTGTAATTCCGGATATAACATCACACTTTCAAACGTAGTAGCAGAACCTATACTGATATCAACTGTTCCTGCTGTCCCTTTTTTCGTTGTAATCATAACAACACCGTTAGCTCCCTGGCTACCATAAAGAATAGCTGCATTAGAACCTTTAAGCACACTGATGCTTTCAATATCGTCGGGGTTAAGCTGCGAAATACCGTCGCCCTGGTCAACACCACCCCACATACCTACCTGATCGCCGGTACGGTTAGTGATGGGTACACCGTCTATAACATACAAAGGTGAACTAACACCGCTAAACGATTTAGCACCCCTAAGTACTGTTCTTGTAGAACCGCCAGCTCCGGAAGCCGATCTCTTAATTTCAAGTCCGGCTGCTTTACCGCTGAGCGCGTTCATAATATTCATATCCTGCGATTTCATCACTTCGGCTCCGTCAACCTGCTGTGCCGAGTATGTCAGCGTTTTTGCCTCGCGCTGAATACCGAGAGCCGTTACCACTACTTCGTCAAGGCCGATTGCCGCCTCTTTCATAGAAACGTTTATTACCGCCTGCGTTCCTATGGTAACCGTCTCCGTCTGCATTCCGATAAACGAAAACAGCAGCGTGGCAGCTCCCTGCGGTACAGTCAGTGAATAGTTGCC
>JAITVX010000085.1 GCA_031285575.1 Bacteroidales bacterium | reverse complement strand
ATGACCATAGATTATGAGCGCAAAACAGAGACGGCAGAAGCAATGCTACAGATGACCTTCTGCCAAATCATGCTCAAAAAGCTCTCTAAAAAACAAATCCTATAAATTTAAAACAGCTTTTAAAAAAAATAAAAATATTTTTTCCCTTGCAGTTTTTAAAAACTGTTACTACATTTGTAGCAATGAACTTTTACTGTACATATAACTGGTCTTGGCGCAGCATCATCCGATGAGGTTGTGTTTTGAGCCATGTTTTTAAAAATATACTGATTTAAATTTCGGGCACGCTAAACACAGCGTGCTTTTTTTATTATTACTAATAAATATAGTTAATTATGGAACAGTTTAAAAAGATTATTTTAACCGAAAAAGAAATGCCTGGGCAATGGTATAACATAGCCGCCGATATGCCCAACAAACCGATGCCACCGCTTCATCCCGGAACAAAAAAGCCTGTATGCGAAGAAGACCTGCATGCTATTTTTCCGCCTGAAATTGCACGCCAGGAGTTGTCAACCGAAAGATATATCGATATCCCCGATGAAGTTACCAACCTTTATCATACCTTCAGGCCTTCGCCGCTTTTCAGGGCGGTAAACCTTGAAAAGGCGCTCGGCACCAAAAGTAAAATTTATTACAAGTATGAAGGCGGCAACTATTCGGGTTCGCACAAGGCAAACACGGCAATAGCACAGGCATACTATAATAAAAAGGACGGCGTGAGGCGGATAACAACTGAAACCGGTGCCGGACAGTGGGGCAGTGCCATGAGTTTTGCCTGCAATCATTTCGGGCTTGAACTGCTTGTATTCATGGTAAAGGTAAGCTATAATCAGAAACCCGGGCGCAAGCTGTTGATGAATACATATAACGCTGATGTTATTCCGTCGCCAAGCACACTTACCGCAGCCGGAAGAAAAATACTTGAAGCCGACCCCGATTCGCCCGGAAGCCTGGGCATAGCAATATCCGAGGCAATTGAAATTGCAGTGCAGGACCCATATACAAAGTATTCGCTCGGAAGTGTACTGAATCACGTAAGCCTTCATCAGACAATCATTGGCGAAGAAGCTTTGATACAAATGGAAAAGGCCGGCGATTATCCCGATGTTGTGATAGGATGTTTCGGCGGAGGATCGAATTTTTCCGGAATCACATTTCCTTTTATAAGAGAGGTAATCAAGAAGAATCGCAAAACGAGGTTTCTGGCAATAGAGCCGTCGTCGTGCCCCAAACTGACAAAAGGCATATTTACCTACGACTTTGGCGATGAAGCCGGTATGACACCACTGCTGCCGATGTTTACTTTGGGACACAGTTTTATTCCCGATAAGATACATGCAGGGGGACTGCGTTATCATGGCGCCGGGGTTCTGGTAAGCCAGTTACTGAAAGACGGTTTTATTGAGGCAAAGTCGAAAATGCAGCGTGAATGCATGGCCGGCGCAACGCTGTTCGCCAGAACTGAAGGAATATTACCGGCTCCGGAATCATCATACGCCATCGCAGGCGCGCTCGACGAAGCGAGACTGGCAGACATCGAGGGTGTTTCTAAAACAATTCTCTTCAACCTGACAGGCCACGGGCATTTCGATATCTCTGCGTATGAAAAGTATTTTGCAAACAACCTGCCCGATCATGAGTTGTCGGCAGCGGAAGTGGAAAAAGCGCTTGCTAAAATAAATCCGATAGATTGCAGATAGCAGCACTTACAACATTCAAGTCATGGTCTGTCCAAAGCCATGACTTGAATTTATGATGTTAAATATTTCAGCATGGCAGGTATTTATGTGCATATTCCTTTTTGTAAAAAACTGTGTTCGTACTGCGATTTTTACCGAGTTGTCGTTTCCGGTGCAAAAAACGGCTGCATAGATGCAATAATGAAGGAGATAGAACTGAGGAAGAACTATCTGGGCAACGAAAGTATTTCTACAATTTATATTGGTGGTGGAACACCTTCGCTTCTTTCTGTAAATGAAATGGCGGCTATTTTTAACCAGATATACAAGCACTTTTCGGTAAAAAGAGACAGTGAAATTACGGTTGAGGCCAATCCTGATGATATTAATCAGGAATATTTGTCGGGGCTCCGGAGTTTGAACGTTAACAGGATTAGCCTTGGCATACAGTCGTGGAATGATGCCGACCTTAAAATGATGAACAGGAGGCATGATGCAAAACAAGCGACGGCGGCTCTGAAAAATGTAATAAAGGCAGGTTTCGACAACATATCTGTTGATTTGATTTACGGGCTTCCGCATTCGACAGTAAAAGACTTGGAGTCAAACCTCGATATTACTTTTTCGTATGATGTAAAGCATCTTTCGGCCTATCATCTCACAATTGAAAAGGGTACGGTTTTGGGAAAAATGCTCGAACGTGGAGCCATAAGCGAGATAGATGAGGAGGAAAGTGCGGCTCTTTTCGGTTTTCTTGTTGAAAAATCGGAAGCGGCAGGCTTTGTTCATTATGAGATTTCAAACTTCGGGAAGCCAGGTTATTTTTCGCGCCATAATTCGGGCTACTGGAAACAGGTTAATTATATGGGCGTAGGCCCTTCTGCTCATTCATTCGATGGATATTCGAGGCAGTGGAATATAAGGGCAGTGAAAAGGTATATTGATTTAATAAATGAAGAAAAGGGGTTCTTTGAAAGGGAGGAACTCGATACGCGAACACGGTTTAACGAGTATGTAATGACTTCGTTGCGGACAATGTGGGGTATTGACCTCAACTATGTTGAAATGGTGTTCGATAAAGAGGAATATGACTATATTATTAACGTTTCAGGCAAGTTTATGGAATATGGTTTGATGAAAATGGAAAACAGTTCCATTCTGCTTACCCGTCATGGGAAAATAATCTCTGATAATATTATTGCAGAGTTTATGATGGTTTCGGATTGAACTATTTTTTAGGAATAATAAAGGTTGTCCGACCAATAATATTGTTTTCGAGATAGAGCTCAACGCTGTATGTACCAACGATAAAATCGCCGGTGTTTTCCATAAAAATACACATTTCAACATCCTGGTTAATATAGTCAACCGTACGTTTTGCCGAATAGATTAAGGAACTTTTGCTGTATGAAAAAAGATTGTTGGGGCTTGTGGCAATTACAAGCGAATCGGGACGCAGGAGCCGCATATATACTTCCTTGGCACCCGACGAGGCAAGCGGGTTTTCGCGAAGCGTGAAGCAGACCCGTACGTTGTTTAAAAGGTTTATCCTGTTTGTCTCCTTGCGCTTTTTATTGAGTGCAACGGCAACAATGTCTTTTGCCTGTATTACAGATGCAATTTCTACCTTATCGGTAAGCTGTTCCTTTGCTATCGACAGTTCGGTGTTGGCGCTTCGCACCAGATTCATCTGTTGCCTGATTTCTGTGTTCTCAGCCGTCAGACTTTTGTTTCTTCTGTCAAGCGAATCGATTTGAACGATGTAACTTTTCATTATTTCACGCATCGTTGTTATTTCACTCCTGTATGTTTTTATCAGCTGTGTATTCGATGCGTTTATCTGAAGAAGCTTAACTATCCTGTCTCTCTCTTTTGCAAGTCCGGCCTGAAGCGTGTCGTTATTTGTTTTCATGGTGTCGTAGGCGTGCACCATTTGCCTCAACTCGCTTGCAAGGGAATCTTTTTCATGGGTAAGAATGGTCTCCATTTCAACCATTTTGCTTTTTTGATTGAAAAACAAAACAACCGACAAAATAAGTAAAACACCAAGCGCCCCTGTTATTGCAATCATATTTGATGGTACTGGCCTTTTGGGGGAAACACTTTCCGGCTGTTTTTTATCTGTTATCTCAGTCATAATTTTTTTGTTAGTATCAGTTTTTATTCTGCAAAAGTATAATAATATTCCTGAATTATCAGGCGATACTATAGCAAAACGCACCGATTCACTAAAAATTGTTGTACGTTTATGGCGTACCCGAAAGAAAGTGCAATGCCTACAGCCTCTTTCTAAGTTCCCTGCCTACTTCTTCGTATCCCGGTTTATTGAGGAGTGCAAACATGTTTTTTTTGTATGCTTCTACTCCCGGCTGGTCGAATGGGTTTATATCAAGCATGTATCCGCTTATACCGCATGATATTTCAAGGAAATATATCATCTGCCCCAGATAATATTCATCAATTGCCGGTATTTCAATTTTGATAACAGGTACGTTTCCGTCGTTGTGAGCCAGTATTGTGCCGTCTTCCGCATTGTGGTTCACTTCCGAAAGCCTGCGCCCGGCAAGGTAATTCAACTGATCGGAGTCATCTTGTGAAGCTGGAACGGTAACAGTTCTCGCCGGGTTTTTAACAGAGATAACTGTTTCAAAAAGAATTCTCTGTCCTTCCTGTATATACTGTCCGAGAGAATGCAGGTCGGTTGTGAAATTAACCGAGGCCGGAAATATTCCTCTGCCATCCTTGCCTTCGCTTTCGCCATAAAGCTGTTTCCACCATTCTGCAAAAAAATACAGTTTAGGGGTAAATCCAACCATTATTTCAACCAATCTGCCTCCCTTGAGAAGCAGGTTCCGGGCGGCGGCATACAGAAGCGCCGGGTTGGTCGTTATGTCTTTGTTTTTACGGGTAATAAGTTCCATGTCTCTGGCTCCTTCTGCGAGCGCTCTGATATTTAATCCGCTTACTGCTATTGGCAGCATCCCGACCGGCGACAAAACGGAATATCTTCCTCCAACATTATCGGGTATCACAAAGGTTTCATATTTATTTGCGTCGGCAAGCGAACGGAGGGCTCCTTTCTGTTCATCGGTAATGGCTATTATCCTTTGTTCTGTTTCTTTTTTTCCAACCTTTTTTTCAAGATGCTGTTCAAGTATTCTGAAGGCTATTGCGGGTTCTGTGGTGGTTCCAGATTTTGATATTACAATTATTGAATAGTTCCTTTCGTCAAGAATTTCAATTAGTTCGGAAAAATAGTCTTCACATATGTTCTGGCCTGCAAAAAGAATTTCGTGGGCCTGCTTTTGTTTAAGATATGGCGAAAATGAATGTGCAAGAGCTTCATTTATTGCCCTCGCGCCAAGGTACGATCCACCAATTCCTATAACTACTGTTGTGTCGGTGATTGATCTGAGACGGGCAGCGGCTTTTTCTATTTTATCGATCTGAACCTGTATATCGCTTGGCAGGGTGAGCCAGCCAAGGAAATCGCTGCCTGCGCCGGTTCCTGCATTAAGTGTTTCAAGATGCCGTACTGACTGGCCGGCAAAAGCTATTGTTTCTTCAAGAGAAATAAATGCTTCTGCATTTTTCAGGTTCAACGTTAATACATTTTCCATATTGATCTCTGTTAATTTATTTTAAGCAAAGATAAAAAATTAACTGATAAATTTCCATCGGCCGGATATTTTAAAAATATGACTATCGGAAATATCACCTAATAATTATTACGGCGTGTTATCATAATTTCAGTTCATTGTAAATAAGTGTTAAGCTCAAGAATGCTAAATATATTACACCGGGTGGAACAACCGGCTTAAATCTTCTTTTTTTACAGCTTTGCGTGTCAGATCATCCTCATAGCCTTTGTCCATCGCCATATATAGCTAACCCATAATAAAGGGTCATAATAAATATATTTCAAAAAGTTTATAGGGATT
>JAITVX010000055.1 GCA_031285575.1 Bacteroidales bacterium | reverse complement strand
ATCTATTTTATTATGAAAAATTTCAGATTATTTGCAACAGTGCTTATTCTTGGCATGGCGGTGCTGTGTTCGTGCAGCAAAGACGGCGCTCAGGGGCCTCAAGGCGAGCAGGGAGAACAGGGTGTTCAGGGAGCACAAGGCGAACAGGGAGAGCAAGGTGTTCAGGGAGCGCAAGGCAACGCCGGAGTTATGATGTACACATACGGTGAAAGAACTTCCGAAGATGGAATGTATCATTACAGTCTTCCCATTGCTTTTGAGGATATAGGTAATTATGCTGTTAATGTGTATGGTGGTTTATCTGTTGGTGATGAAATTGAGATTTCCCGCTGGTACCCTATTACCGATGGTGATCGCAACATCACCGGTACACCTATCAATATTTCGTATCAACTTGCAAAGAGTGAAGATGGTAATACTGATGTTCTCGTAACAACCAGAAATTTGGAAATGACTGCATTTGTATCAGGTGTTATATTAGTATGGAGTTCGTATTGTTGTTGTTCCGATACTCGCGAGCAACATAATACCCGAAGAAGCCAAGGGCGGTGCGGTCGATTTCGGCAGCTATGCTGAAGTGGCAAAACACTACGGTCTGCCCGAATAGCCCGCGGCAGCAACCAAACAACAATCCCCGCCCTCCCTGTGCGGGGGTTTTTGTTTAGTTGCAGTAAAGGGTGTATATTTGCGGGGTATAAACAATAATTGATATGGGTATTCAGGAACAGACGGAAGTCGGGGAAAACAGCAACTTGAATTAATTGAAAAATGGGATTGATACGTATTGAAGGAATGGAGTTTTATGCGTTCCACGGGCATTACATGGAAGAGCAGATTGTTGGCAACAGGTTTATGGTTGACATGGAAATTGAAACCGACATGCGGCTGCCTGCCGAAAGCGATAACCTGAAAGATGCGGTTAACTATCAAGTTGCCTATGATATTGTGACGCATGAAATGAGCCGCAAGTCGCAGCTGCTTGAGAATATTGCAGGACGTATTATCGATTCGGTTTACAGGCAACTGCAGGGAATATCGAAGGTAACGGTAAGGGTATATAAAATGAATCCGCCCATGGGAGGCAAAATAACCTCGGTAAGCGTGGAGCTAAGCCGGTAAAGAGCGATGCCGCATGCAGCATAAACAGTTAAATACGTAACATCAGACAGTTATTTTTCAGGCTTTACGGCAACGGTGCTTTTTTTAACCGGTGGCTTTTTAGCCGGTTTGGCTTTTGCAAGCTTTTTCTCAAGTTTTCCAATCACTTCGGCCTGACGGGTTATTGTCATGTCTTTTTCTGCAATCTGGCTGTTGAGCATGTATATGCGGTCGTGATCTTCTGCGTCGGATACGTTGCGCTTCAGTCTTATTTCAAAATCGCTCAGTATGTTCATGTAGTTCATAAAAGCGTCGTAGGGGCTTTCATAGGGGTTGAAGTAGGCGTGAACCGCTCCGTCGGAAAAGAACTTGGTAGCCATGTAATAGAAGTGGTCGCTGGCCTGAAGGTATTCCCAGTCTTTTTTCAGGTGTTCGTCGTTGCATTTCATAACCTTGCGTTCAAGGCTGTATATTTTTTCGATTGCTGCCGACTGCAGTTCGTTGCCGTTCCATGCTGTTATGTCGCGTTCTTCGTCGGCCCACGATATGGGGCTGTTAACGTTCATTGCGGCTACGGGCTGCAGCGTGTCTGCCGCTTCCGACGGTGTCATGAATCTGAATGGGGTTTTTTTGAGTATGGCGTCGGGCAGTGATTCAAGGAAGCCGAATATTCCCGACTCTTTCCAGTTGTGTTCGCCAAAGGTTTCATAGTCGAGGAATATGTTCAGTATTTCGCTCGACGGCGCCAGATCGTTTACCCATGTTGCGTATTTATCGGCGGTTAGCGGCCATTCGCTCCACTGGCGGTTTGAGAAGCGGAATGCAATGTCGTCGCTTAGCACAAAGTTGCGCAGAAGCAGCTTAAGGCGCGGGTTTATGGCGTTGCAGTAAAGGAAATTCGGGCTTTTCCATCCCAGTATGTGCTTTGCGCCTTCGGTTAGCATTGCCTTGAAACCCATGTCGGCTACCCACGAGCCTGTTTCGTCGGAGTATATCAGTTCGGTATTGCGGAACGATGTGGGTTCTACGCCCAGGTGTGTCTTCATTATTTCCACGTGCCGGGCTACCTGCCTTTCAAATTCGTTACGGCTTTTAAGCGATGCGAGCGAATGGGCGTTTGTTTCGGCAAGAAATTCGACCATACCGGTGCCGGCAAGCTTGCGAAACGATTCAAGCACTTCAGGGGCGTAAAGCCTGAACTGGTTGATGGCTGCACCTGTTATGCTGAAGGCTGCCCTGAACTTGCCCCGGTGCTTTTCTATCAGGTCGAGCAGCACTTTGTTGGCCGGCAGGTAGCATTTGCCGGCTACTTTTCGCATGATGGATTCGTTGGCGTAGTCGTCGTAATAGTAGTGGTCGTGCCCAAGGTCGAAGAATCTGTATCGTTTCAGGCGGAATGGCTGATGAACCTGGAAATACAGGCACAACGCTTTTTTATTCTGTGTACTCATAGCGTATATTGTTATTAATGTTGAATACTCAAATTCAATACCCCACAAATATATAAAATATATGTAATATAGTTCCTTAGAAACGTTTTGTTTTAAAGTATTTTTACATTTCTCTTGTACATATGGAAATGTGTGCTCATACTTACATCCTGCTATTTGTGAATAAAACATGCCGAACACCGTAAACGATATTAAATATTCTTCCGTAGAGCCAGGGCAGTGCCTTGTCTCTACCAAGATGATGTTTAACGCTCAACCTCTCCAAAAATTAACATACAATCAATCTGTTAAAATATATTGCCGAATGGTTTCGGCATACCTGCATCAGTTGACGCAACTCCCGTCAATGGGGCATACTTGCATCGGTCGATGCAACATTTTTTATAAACCTTTTAAGGCCTGTTAACGCTATTTGATTGCATCCATAATTAACGCTATCAGCAGGAATGCCCAAAACATTCTGTCGAGTTTTTCGTAACGTGTAAATACTCTCCGAAAACGTTTTATCCGC
>JAITVX010000045.1 GCA_031285575.1 Bacteroidales bacterium | reverse complement strand
ATACAGTTTTTTTTGCATGTCAATAGTTCATAAGTCACTCACTGACTGTTGTATAAAATATATTGGATATTTTAGGAAATTGAAATATTGTATTTTATGGATACAAATGTACAAAATTTTTCTTTTGAATATAGGGCGGCTAAATTTTATTTTTCCACAGTCGTTTCATTTCTCAAAAGGAAAAAATTACCTTTGCACAACATTCCAACTTATAAAAGTATCTGATGGAAAAACGAAACATTTGAATAATGAAATTCACTTTAAAAATATGGCGTCAGCAGAATCGGGAATCCAAAGGATGTTTCATGACATATCATGTTGATAATATAGCACCCGAAATGTCGTTTCTTGAAATGCTGGACTCCCTGAACCAAAGGCTTGTTGAAAGTAACGTGGATCCTGTGGCATTCGATCACGACTGTCGTGAAGGTATATGCGGGTCGTGCGGAATGTATATTAACGGACATCCGCATGGGCCGGTGCCTGGGATTACTACATGCCACCTTTCGATGCGCTTCTTTAGGGGTATCAAAACTATATGGATAGAACCGTGGAGGGCCAAACCGTTTCCGGTAATCAAAGACCTTATTGTTGACAGGTCAACTTTTGACGCTATTCAAACGGCAGGTGGTTTTATTTCCGTCAATGCCGGCGGAGCGACCGAGGCTAACTCTATACCTGTATCAAAAAAAGATTCTGACAAAGCTTTCGACGCGGCCGTGTGTATAGGATGCGGAGCCTGTGTGGCATCATGTAAAAATGCTTCTGCAATGCTGTTTGTTTCCGCAAAAGTATCACAGTTTGCATTGTTACCGCAGGGACGTATTGAAGCAAAAGAAAGGGTAATGTCGATGGTTTCAAAAATGGATGAACTCGGGTTCGGCTCGTGTTCAAATACCGGAGCATGTGAAGCCGCATGCCCGAAGCAGATTAACATCAGCGTTATAGCTCGAATGAACAGGGAATTCTGTAAGGCTATTTAACAGTTAAGCGTCTGTATGCAATGAGATAGTTACGCTCATAAATGCTATACTCTTCTTATTCTTCTGCTCGCAGGCTGTTTTATAATTATAGGCACCTGTTCTTCTATTGTGTTGCTTGAGTCGAGATGAAGTGCTTTGACTTCCGGTATACACACAAGCCTTGAAACCCAGTGCAGAATAAGCGTAAAACTTTCAATGGTTGAAAGAGTATAGTCTCTTGTCATAACCCTGTCGATAAGAATATATTTGAAATCGGTGGGCAGGTCGTGTTTCCTCAGCGAGTCGTAACTGCTTGTCAGCTTTATTTCGCCCGAGTTAACCATATCTTCAAGCACTTCCTTGAAATAGAGGTTTATTTTAGGTTCAACCTTGAAGCCTATGTTAAAGTCAACACGGATAAGTACTCCCGGGATGATTTGTGTAACATGATATTCGAGTTTGTTGGGTTCGTCAACTCCGTTAACATGCAAAAACCAGTAGGTATCGGCTCTCTTGGGCTGTTTGTGAAAAATGGAATATATGACTTTCGATTCAACCAGTTCAGGTTTGCCTGCATTGACAATATAAACAAGGTTAGTGGCCGTTCTCGGCACCGACTTGTCTTTCGACAAATCCTTGAACGGTTCTATGTACTTTGCCAGATTGGTGTAGGTAACGTATTTGTTCTTTAGCCTCCTGCCAAAATACCAGCCATACATGATGATAAAAAAGCATGAAGCTACAAGGACGGTAAACCATCCTCCTTCACTGAATTTATGTATGTTGGCAATTAAAAAACTGCCTTCAATTACTAGATAGCCCAGCAGGAAAACAGCAACCAGCCTTTTGTCGATTTTTTTCAGAAACAAGTAATAGGCAAGCAGCAGGGTGGTCATAATTTCAGTTATTGTAATGGCCAGTCCGTAGGCTGCTTCCATATTTGCCGAGTTTTGAAAGAAAATCACAACAAGACTGCATGTTATACACAGATAGCCGTTTACAAAAGGAATATATACTTGCCCCCTCACATACGTTGGGTTCTGCACTTTTACCTTTGGCCACAGATTCAGCGAAATAGCTTCCTTGACTATGGTATATGAACCACTTATTATTGCCTGGCTTGCAATTACCGAAGCCGCAGTGGCCAGTAGAATACCCGGTACCAGCAGCCATTTGGGTATGATGCCGAAAAACGGATTCACCCCCGGCTCGAGGGTTCCGTTTGTAAGCAGCCAGGCCCCCTGGCCAAAGTAATTGAGCAACAGCGATGTTTTAACCATTGCCCATGCAGTTCTTATGTTGTCTCTGCCGCAGTGCCCAAGGTCGGCGTAAAGCGCTTCGGCCCCTGTTGTACACAAAAATATTGCACCGAGCAGAATAAAGCCCCCTGGATACTGGCTCAGAAGTTTTACGGCATACACAGGGTTAACAGCTTTCAGTACCGATGGCATTTCAACCAGATGCACCAAACCTATTATGCCCAGCAAACCAAACCATAATACCATTACCGGGCCAAAATAGCTTCCTATTTTGGCCGTACCGAAGTGCTGTATGAAAAACATAACTGCAAAAATTATCAGAACAATAGGCACTACAGGCGTATTCGGATTAAACATCCTTAATCCCTCAACCGACGACGTTACTGTAATAGCAGGTGTAATTATTCCGTCGGCAAGCAGCGCCGCAGCGCCCACCATTGTAAGAAGCGCCACCCACGACGATTTCTTCCTTATAAGCGCAAAAAGCGACAGTATTCCTCCTTCGCCATTGTTATCTGCCCTTAAAGCTATTATGATATATTTTGTGGTGGTTTGCAGAGTCAGTGTCCAGAAAATACACGACAATGAACCAAGTATAAGAAGTTCGGTAATTTCCACACCCCGGCCTGCAATGGCTTTCATTACATAAAGAGGACTTGTACCTAAATCGCCAAACACAATGCCGCATGTTACCAAAATACCGGCTGTGGTAAGTTTTTGTATGTCACAATGTTTTTCCATACGTCCCATCATTTATGGTATTATGTTACTAATCCATCAAAAATCAGAAAAAAACATACAAAGTTATAAAATAAACTTCCAACAAAAAAGCAGAAATAAGCAGAGAGTAGCGAATTAGCTGATTGAGCGTTTGTTACGCTCTGTTTTGCTTTATATGGCTATCCACGAAAAGCCATATTTAAGCAGAACAAAGCAAGAGATGAGTTACCAAACTATGCACCTAAACGGCAAAAGCGGACAAATCGGCTTAATCTACTGATTTAGTGGTGAAAACTTCTTCGATATGCACTCCGTTGCGAGTGGCGGAAAAGGCAAAATATTGTGGATCGCCGAGGGAGTTCCGTT
>JAITVX010000043.1 GCA_031285575.1 Bacteroidales bacterium | reverse complement strand
TCATTGCGAAGGCAGTGAAGCAATCCAGAACACCACATGGATTGCGTCAGGCTCTGCCTTCGCAATGACGATGCATGATGCGAGGTCGGCATTGCGACCGCGAGGTACGAAGCGGGAAGCAATCCATGCAGTACACACTTTCTGGATTGCTTCAGGCTCTGCCTTCGCAATGACGTGCATGAGGAGAGTTCGTCATTGCGAGCCACAGGCGAAGCAATCCAGAACACACGTAGCGCTGGATTGGCTTCGCCGAGCTCGTAAACTCGGTTGCTTCGTGCAGGCCCTCGCAATGACGGGTGCGGTTGCTTCAGGCTCTGCGTTCGCAATGACGATGCTGAATACTGCGTTTGAAATAACATACTGCATATTTTCCAAAAGCGGCATTTTAATGGCTGTGCCCTTCGGGCATTACCGACGAAACGGCTGCCAGCCTCACCTGATACATGCCGTTTGTTACAACCATGTCGCCCGGCTTCAGTCCGGCAATAACCTGTATCCTGTGGCCGTTGCTTTGCCCAAGCGCTACTTCCTGCTTCATGTAGCCTTCCGAATCGAGCTGCAGATATACGAAATGCAGCCCCTGCTCTTCGGCAACGGCTGCCACGGGAACGGATATGACGCCGGGTTGCGCGTTTGAAAGCAGGTAAACCGTAACAAACGAGCCGGGAACGATGTCGCCCGTGTTGTCGAACTCAAAAGTAACCGGAATATATAACGTTTCGCCCGATGCTTTGCCGAACGACAGCAGCCGCCCGTTGAGGTTCGAAAGTTTGTAAACGGCGCTGTCGTACGACGTCTGGAAGTTGGCGCTGCCGATGTCTTTAAGCGTTCTGTAATAGTTTTCCGAAACTTCGGCCCTCAGCTGCAGGCGGCGGTTTTGCGAAACCGTCAGCAGAGGCTGCCCTGCTTCTATGTGCTGCCCGTTCTGCACAAGTATGCGCGTAATAAATCCGCTAACGGGCGAGCCGACGGTTTGCCTGCCTGCCGAAAAGTTTTTCAGCAGATTGCCGTATATGGCTTCGGCGTTGGTGTATTCGGTTTGCGCTTTCAGCAAATCGCTCTGCGAAACGATGTTCTCTTTTGCCAGCTCCGCTTTGCGTTCATACTCGGTTTTGGCGCGGGTGTATTCGTTTTCGGCTTCGGCATAGCGCACCACAAGGTTGTGGTCTTCCGTAGCGCTTCCGTCGATGCTTAGCAGCGCCTGCCCTTCGCCTACGGCTTTTCCCTCTGCTGCGCCGGCTGTGAAAAATACAATGCCGCCTGTTTTGGCCGAAACAATCTGCTCGTCGCCCAGCGCGGGCAGTATCTGCCCGCTTGTTTTAACAACGTGAGAGAATGTTCCGGGAGTTATCTGTTCCAGTTGCAGGCCGGCGGCTTCGGCCTGCTGCGCGGTAAAGTGTATTTCGTCGCTGTGTTCGCCTGTGGCTTCCGCGGCTTCGTTTTCGTGGCTGTGGCCTTCATGGCTGTGGTTGTGCCCGTCGTCTGCCGGGTGGCGGCATCCGGCAAATCCAATGGCTGCCACCATTAATAATAAATACAGTATCTTCATATCGGTTGAAAATTAAAAGTTAAAAACTGAAAGTGTGTGTGTGTTTGGGGGGATGGAAACCGAATTTCCTGTTTCAGCCAATGAACGGCGGGGCGCGCAGGCCATGCAGACGGCCTGCTCCGGCAGATGTGTGAAATGAGACGTATTCCCGGTGCCGGGGTTTGGTTTTCAAACGTTCCATGTTGGCCATTAAACAGCCGGCGGCAGGGAACAGCAGCGAAAAGCCGTGGCCGTGGGTAAAATCATCGCACGAAACGGCGCTGCATGCCGGCTGGCTGCAGGTTTTCGGGGCAATGTAGTCTGTTTCCGCAAGGCAGTTATTGTCGTGGCTTTGCTCACCTTCATGATGGTCGGTATGCTCGTCGTTAATATTGCCGTCGTCCTCGCACTGTTCCATTACGGTGCAAAACATGTTGTTGTGATGATGGTGGGGAATAATATATTCCGCCATCACTGCCAGATAGGCGACTGAAACAAGCAATATCGAGACTTTTCTTTTCAAAACCTGTTAATGCATTTGTTTTGTGCAGCAAATATACGGTGTTCTTTTAACAAACATGAGTTCTTTGGTAATATTTTTGATAAATACCTGCGCTCACTCTATCAGGGCGCCAAGCTGTTGCATGTCGTTAAAGAACCGGGGATACGATTTGGCAATGCTTTGCGAATCTTTTATGCATACCCTGCCCGATGCTTTTATGGCGGCAACAGCCATTGCCATTGCTATGCGGTGGTCGTTGTGCGACTCGACTTCTCCACCCGACGGTTTCCCTCCTGCAATTTTCATTATATCGTCTTCAAGCGTTACCCTGATTCCGAGTTTTGAAAATTCGTTTACAATGGTTTCGGCGCGGTTGCTCTCTTTGTGTGCAAGCCTCGAAACGCCTTTTATGGCAGTTTCGCCGCTGCAGCAGGCGGCAAGGGTTGCAAGCGGCGGAAACAGGTCGGGCGAATGTGTTGCATCGAAGGTAAATGATCTTAATGGAGACGGTTCAACGGTAATGGTGTTGTCTGTTATGTGCATCGTTGCGCCTGCCGCCTGCAGGGCTTCCATTATGCCTTTGTCGCTCTGCGCGCTCTGCTGCCGCAGACCTTCAACGGTAATTCTGCCGCCAAGCGCTCCGGCAACAAGCAGAAATGCACCTCCGCTCCAGTCACCTTCAACGGTGCTGTTGCAGGGTATATATTTCTGTTTTCCGGGAATGGTAAAAACCGAATAGTCTTTATTGATAACGGTTATTCCGAAATTATCGAGTATCTGCATGGTCATATCTATATATGGCCTGCTTTTAAGATTGCCGACTGTTATTTCCGAGTTGTTTTCTGCAAGCGGCAGGGCCATTAGCAGACCCGTAAGCAGCTGGCTGCTCAGTGAACCGTCTATCTCTATCCGGCCGCCCTTCAGTGGGCCCCGTATGCATACGGGAAGGAATCCGTCCGGCGACAAACATTTTACGCCGAGCGCCGAAAGGGCTTCTTCTATCATTGTCATGGGGCGTTTCATGAGCGAGTTTTCTCCGGTAAGCGTTATTTCTTCGGAAAAAAGTGCGGCTATGGGAGCAAACATCCTTGTTGCCAGCCCCGACTCTCCGCAGTTGAGTATCTTTTCCTTCGTGTCGCCTCCGCTTTCAACAACAAGCCTGTCGGGCAGCAGTTCTGCTTTGGCGCCAAGCCCGGTAATGATGCTTATGGCCGCCAGTGAGTCGTCGCAGTACGACGGGGAACTGATAATACATTTACCGCGCGACAGCATTGCCGCCGCAATTGTCCGCTGCATCATGCTTTTCGATGACGGGGCTCTTACCGAGCCGCTTAATTTTGACGGATATACACATGTATCCATACGAAACAAGTATTGCTTATCGGTTTATCGTTCTATTCGTCGTTCATTACCTGCATCTGGCGGTTTATCGATTCCTGATGTATGGCCTTGAAAATTCCTTCAATTGTTTCGGCGCCGAGCCCTTTTGCGGCTCCCTTGTTTATTGCGCGTTTAATGATTTCGTCCCAGCGGAGGCTCTGCAGAATGGTTATGTTGTTTTCCTTTTTATAGCGGCCTATCTTTTCAACTACTTTCATTCTTTTTTCCATAAGGTCGAGCAGGTGTTCGTCGTAAACGTCAATCTGCTGCCGCAGTTCTCCGAGCATGTCGAGCAGTTTCTGGTCGGCTGGACTGGGGTTGCGCAGTATAAGCCGGCTCAACAGTTCGTTAAGGTCGTTTGGTGTTACCTGCTGCTGCGAGTCGCTGAGTGCGTTTGCCGGGTCTATATGCGATTCTATCATAAGCCCGTCGAAGTTGAGGTCGAGCGCTTTCTGCGATATTTCGTGCAGATACATTCTTGCGCCGCCAATATGGCTTGGGTCGCATATTATCGGCAGGTCGGGTATCCTTCTTCTCATTTCTATGGGCAGCTGCCAGTTGGGCTGGTTGCGGTATGTTGTTTTTTCAAATGTCGAAAAGCCTCTGTGTATTGCGCCAAGGCGCGTTATACCTGCCCTGGCAATCCTTTCAAGAGCTCCTATCCATAAATCGATGTCGGGATTAATAGGGTTTTTTACGAGCACCATAACATCTACTCCCTGAAGTGCATTGGCTATATCCTGCACGGCAAAAGGGTTAACCGATGTGCGCGCTCCAATCCACAGCAGGTCGATGCCATATTTAAGGGCTTCGTAAACATGGCGTTCGTTGGCTACTTCAATGCCTGTCAGCAGGCCTGTTTCCTGCTTCACGCTGCGCAGCCATTTCAGTCCTTCGGCGCCAACACCTTCAAACGAATCGGGACGTGTGCGCGGTTTCCACATTCCCGCTCTGAATATGCTTATCCTGTTCAGGGCGGCCAGCTGCCTTGCCGTTTCCATAACCTGTTCTTCGCTTTCGGCGCTGCATGGGCCAGAAATAAGGAAAGGACGCCCGGTATAACCTTTCCACTCCTTTATATCGGAATTAATAACTGTCATTGTTTCAATTTAATATTTTTCTTATTTTATTTGCTTCTTCTATAATATCTTTAAGACCTTCCGCATCCCTGTTGCCAATCATTTTTTTAAACGTATTCATCTTTTCAATACAGGTGTCGATTACTTCCAGCACATAGCCGGAGTTTTCGAGAAATATGGGAGCCCATGTTTCGCTGTTGCTTTTTGCAAGGCGCACGGTACTTTCAAATCCGCCGCCGGCAAGCGTCAGAATATTTTCATCTTCGCGTTCCTTCTCGAGCACGCTAAGCGCCAGCGAAAAGGATGTTATGTGCGAAATATGCGAAATATACGCTACGTGCATATCGTGTTCGGATGAGTTCATATATACTTTTTTCATATTGAGCATGTCGAACATTTTTTCGACTTTCTCAAGGGCATCCTTATCACTCAGTTCACCGTCGCAGATTATAACATTTTTATAGTCGAACAGCTTGCCTATTGCCGCCAGAGGGCCGGAAAATTCTGTTCCCGCCATGGGATGCGCGGCCACAAACCTGCCTCTTGCAGGATGTTTTCCGGAAACCATTGCAACCCCCGATTTGGTAGAACCCATATCTGCAACAACCTTAGAAGTATCTTTTATACGGTCAAGTATCAGAGGGAGAATGTCGCCGTTAACGCTCACCGGTGTTGCCAGAATTATCATATCGCTTTTTGCAACAGCGCCGTCAAGGGTATCCGTTTCGTCAACCAAACCGGTAAGTTTTGCAATATTCTGATGATGTGGGTTGGTATCGACGCCTATTATCCAGTCTGCAAATTTCCTTTTCCGCAGATCAACGGCAAGCGAGCCGCCTATAAGACCTGTGCCAACAATTGTTATTACCATTTTTCACCTGTTATAATACTATCTTACTCAAGTAAATATACCGGATAAGATGGTATGCCGTATTTTTTTCAGGACGCAAATGTACAAATATTTTTCTTTATGCAGATAACATAACCTGCAAAATCAAGTATCCTCCGATTTACTCCCGGGAAGGGTCAAAACTAAATGATCAGAAAATAACACACCCTAATAGTTGCCTGCACCAGTGTTTTTTGCAGTAATTTGAATTCGTTAATATAGGTATTCAAAGACAAGTGTTTGAATGGAAACAATGTATATTGTTGAATTATTTTGGAAAAATAATAATTTTATTTGCATAATGTTATAAATAAGATATTTTTGCATCGAACAAGCAATACAAGTCTAACGTTAAAAATCTTAAAAATGACAAAAAAAGAATTGGTAAACGCAATTGCCGAAGATGCAGGTCTTTCAATTAAAGATGCTGGTAATGCACTTAATTCATTTGTTGCTTCTTTTGCAGTAGCAATGAAAAAGGGAGAGAGAATTCAACTCCCTGGTATGGGTACTTTCAGCGTAACTCAAAGAAGCGCAAGAACAGTTCGTAATCCGCGTACAGGAGCACAACTCAACATTCCTGCCAAAAAAGTAGTAAAATTTAAAGCAGCTCCGGCTCTTAACGAAGATCTATAGTCTGTTGAAATTTGCAGGGGCGTTCGTTACGCCCCTTTTTTATTAAATAGATTCATACACGTTAGTTAGCTGTTTTTAAACAATTCCTTAGTCTTGTTCTATGAAAAATATTATTTTAGCCGCATTTATTTTTATTTATTTAAGTTTATGTCATGAAAAAAATGATCACATCAACTCTCGTCGCGATTTTTACAGTCGCTTTGCTTAATGCTCAGGAAGTATATGAAGTTGTAAAAGCCAAACAACCGGTTAAAATTGATGCCGACTGGAATAAAAAACAATGGAAAAAGGTGAAACCTGTAACAATAACCAATTACATGGGGCAGGTTCCCGGCTTTAAGCCTGAAGCCCAGGTAAAAGTGGCTTATGACAAGGATAATATTTATGTCATTTTCAGAGTAAAAGATAAGTTTGTGAGATGTATTACCAACAGAAATAACGGACCTGTTTTCAGAGATTCTGCAGTTGAGTTTTTCTTTGCTCCCGATGCCAAAGCACCTTTGCGTTATTTTAATCTGGAAACAAACTGCGGCGGAACGGCGCTGTTTCAGTATCATACGGTTGCCAGGACAGAATCTAAACGTATTTCCAGCGAAGAAATAGACCTGGTTGAAATTGCCCATTCTTTACCTGAAATTATCGACCCCGAAATAGCAGAAGAAGTTACCTGGACTATTGAATACCGACTCCCAATAGCCTTACTGCAAAAATATTCGGCAATAACCGCTCCCGAAAAAGGAGTGGAATGGAAAGCAAACTTTTACAAGATTGCCGAAAATACTTCAAATCCGCATTACATCACGTGG
>JAITVX010000035.1 GCA_031285575.1 Bacteroidales bacterium | reverse complement strand
GCCGAACTTACCGACGCCCTTGCCGTGGTAGCCCGCGAAAACGCCACCGCCGACGCAGCGGTTTACGACAGCTTCATATCGCGCCTCAACCAGCGCATCGACCTGCTCAACACAGCCATTGCCCGCCGCCACGGACACCACGGCCCAAAAACCGCCGACAGCGACACAACACCACAGGAACAGGCATAAAACATAACACCGTCATTGCGCGGAGCGGAGCGACAAAGCAATCCAGAAAAGGCGTAAGCACTGGATTGGCTTCGCCGAGCTCGTAAACTCGGTTGCTTCACTCCGTTCGCAATGACGGGGAAATGAAATGCAATGACGAAAAAACAAACTGAAACAACAATTAATTATTTAATAAGCAAGTACTCAAAATTAGTTGTACCCATTTTCGTCATTGCGAACGGAGTGAAGCAATCCATGTGGCACAACACTGGATTGCTTCACCCTGAGGGTTCGCAATGACGGGGAAATGAAACACAATGACGAAAAAATAAACTGAAACCAACAATTAATTAATAAATAACAGAATTATGAAAGCAAAACAGTTAACCCAAACCGCCGCCGCCCTGCTGATAGCCATTACAGCGCTGGCCGGATGCAAAAAAGACAAAGACCCCGACCCGGTGCGCGTAACCTCCGTGTCGCTCAGCCCAACCACGCTCGAGCTCGCCAAGGGCGAAACCGCGCAGCTCACCGTTGCCGTATTGCCCGCCGATGCCGAAAACCGGGCCGTGACGTGGAGCATAAGCGATGTTACCATTGCCGTAATTGCCGACAACGGCGAAGTGATTGCCATGAATCCCGGCACGGCCACCATAACCGCAACCACTGCCGACGGCGGCTTCAGGGCATCGTGTACGGTAACCGTAAAGGCGCCGGCGGCTGAAAAAACACCCGTATCCATAGCCGTAACCACACAGCCGGCGAAGAAAACCTACGCGGTTGGCGAAGCGTTCGACCCCGCCGAGATGGTCGTTACCGCCACATACAGCGACGAAACAACAGCCGCCCTGACCGTAACCGCCGCAATGCTTTCATACGACTTCTCGACGGCCGGCGCCGACAAAACCGTAACCATAACCTATGAAGGCAAAACAGCTACCGTAACAGGCATAACCGTAACCGATGCACCCGCACCTGAAAAAACACTCGTATCCATAGCCGTAACCGCGCAGCCGGCGAAGAAAACCTACGCGGTTGGCGAAGCGTTCGACCCCGCCGGGATGGTCGTTACAGCAACATACAGCGACGAAACAACAGCCGCCCTGACCGTAACCACCGATAACTTTGCGTACGATTTTTCGACGGCCGGCGCCAATAAAACCGTAACCATAACCTACGAAGGCAAAACAGCTACCGTAACCGGCATCACCGTAACCGGCGACGAAATAGACGCAAACTCTGAATTGCTGCTCGAAGGGATTTATGACACCGATGGAGAGCTGCTCAGTTCATTCGAATATGATGCACAGGGCAGGCTTATAAAAAGAACCATTTTAAGAGACGGAGAAATATGGGGCGAAACGGAGTACAAATACAACAATGCAGGTGAGGTTACGGAATACACAGGGGTAACCGTTGCCAGAAATGGCAATACCGTTACTCTAAAAGACGGTGATGATAATACCGTCGGAACTCTTGCCCTGAACAATGAGGGACTGCCCGTAACGCTTGATGCATACGGGACAACCACAACATACACATACAACGTCGGCGGGAATGTTACCGGGATAGATGGCTTCGGCGTGGTTTTCGGCAACTACGACAGCAAGAAATGGCTGTTCTCTTCCTGTGCATCGCCCCAATGGCTTCTTGTATTCCTTCAGGCAGATGGATATGGAGGGCCGTTAAACAATCCGCTTTCACTGCCCGGCGAGCATAATACAATAGAATATGAATACGAATACAATGTGGCCGGTTATCCCGTAAAACGCACAACAAGCGGCACCGGTTTCGCAGAGACATTTACCTACCGTAAAAAATAGAGTTTCGCCGTTCATCTTCGTAAGGCAGCGAACAGACAGAAACTGGTTGAAGAGGCCGCCCTTGCGGGCGGCCTCTTGCTGTTGCAGAGAGCGTGAACGGATATTGAGGTCATGTTTTTACGAAGAAAGTCTAATACCCCGCCACCGTATTAAAGCCGCACGGCGATTATTTTTCGTATAAAAGGAATATCTTTGTGTGATAAATGTAAAAAGGAAAGATTATGGCAACAGCAGCTTTATTAAAACAAATCTACCATTTGCCGGTGCATGAACGCATCGTTATAGCGGAACGCATCATTCACTCCATCCGTACCGAAAAAAACGGAACGGACGAGGCGGTAGCGCTCATGGCAAACGAGTATTGCAACAACAGGGAACTGACCGTTTTTACAGAACTTGACACAGAAAACTTTTACCTACCGTAAAAAATAGGGTTTCGCCGTTCATCTTCGTAAGGCAGCGAACAGACAGAAAATGGTTGAAGAGGCCACCCGCAAGGGTGGCCTCTTGCTGTTGCAGAGAGCGTGAACGGAGAGAAACGATGACGACACATGGTATTGAGGTTCTGTTTTACGAAGAAGGTCTAATACCCCGCTAAAAGAGGAACAGACATTCAGGACACAAATAAAAGCCGTGTTATTTTAACCTGCCGGCAAGAAACCTGCCGGTGTGTGATTTTTGGCACCGGGCAAGACCTTCGGGTTTGCCTTCGTAAACAATGTATCCTCCGGCATTGCCGCCTTCGGGGCCAAGGTCAATTACCCAGTCGGCGTTTTTTATAATGTCGATATTGTGCTCTATAAGAACCACCGAGTGTCCGTGCTCTACAAGTGCGTTGAGCGACTTCAGGAGTTTGTTGATGTCGTGAAAATGCAGGCCGGTTGTCGGTTCATCGAAAATGAACAGTATGTGGCCGGCTGTCCGTTCCTGGCTCAGGAAATACGCCAGCTTCACTCTCTGGCTTTCTCCGCCCGACAGTGTTGACGACGATTGCCCCATTTTAACGTATCCCAACCCAACGTCGGCCAGGGGCTTCAGTTTTTCAACTATTCTCTTTTCGGCTCTGCCGCCGTGTGTGCTGAAAAACTCAATTGCCTCTTCGATGGTCAACTCAAGAATGTCGTAAATGTTTTTACCGTGATATTTCACTTCAAGAACATCTCTTTTGAATCGCATCCCCTTGCAGCTTTCGCAAACCAGAACGACGTCGGCCATAAACTGCATTTCTATTTTTATTACGCCTTCGCCCTGGCACTCTTCGCACCGCCCGCCATCTATGTTAAAGGAGAAATGCGATGCCGAAAAGTTGTTCTGAACAGAGGCCTGAAGTTCCGAGTAGAGTTTTCTTATTTCGTCGTAGGCCTTCAGGTATGTAACGGGGTTCGACCTGGTCGATTTTCCGATGGGGTTCTGATCTACAAGTTCAATTCCGGTAACGGTAGCGATGTCGCCGCTGATACCGGCATGCTGCCCCGGCTGAATGTTGTTGCCGGTTATTCTGTTCGACAGGCTTCGGTAAAGAATATCGGAAACAAGGGTCGATTTGCCCGACCCGCTGACACCTGTTACCGCCGTTATTGTATGAAGGGGAAACTTTACGTTGATATCCTTCAGGTTGTTTTCGCGCGCACCCCTGATTTCAATATAACTGTTCCATTTCCTGCGGGCTTCTGGCAGTGGTATTTTAAGTTTCCCCGACAGATAATCAACGGTAAGCGAGCTACCCGCAGCTGCAGATTCCACGTTGCCCTGAAATACTGCTTCGCCGCCAAGCCTGCCGGCTTCGGGGCCCATGTCAATCAGTTCGTCGGCAGCCCTTATTATTTCTTCTTCGTGTTCAACAACTATAACCGTATTGCCCAGGTCGCGCAGTTCCTTTAAAACTTTTATCAGCAGGTTTGTATCTCTCGGATGAAGACCAATGCTCGGCTCGTCGAGAATATACATTGAGCCTACGAGGTTGCTGCCCAAGGATGTTGCAAGGTTAATTCTCTGCGATTCGCCTCCCGACAGCGATGACGAAAGCCTGTCGAGTGTCAGGTATGAGAGCCCTACTTCGTTGAGGAACCGTAACCTGACGATAATCTCCTTCATAAGCCTTTCGGCAATTTTAGCATCGTTTTCATCGAGCTGCATCCCCAGCATTACTTCCTGCAGCATGCCAACCGGCATTGAGCTTAGCTCCTGAATGGTTTTGCCGGCAATCTTTACATATCCGGCCTCTTTTCGCAACCTTGCGCCGTTGCATTCGGGGCAAACTGTTTTGCCCTTATACCTGCTGAGCATCACCCGGTACTGGATCTTGAATTTTTCTTCCTCAAGGTACTCAAAGAAACGGTCGAGCCCGTAAAAATAACGGTTCCCTGTCCATAAAAGCCTTTTCTGCTCGTTGGTCAGTTTATAATATGGTTTGTGTATTGGAAATCCGAAAGCGCCGGCATTTTCAATCAGCCTTTCTTTCCACCTTTTCATCACTTCGCCTTTCCAGCAAACAATAGCATCGTCATAAACAGACAGATTATGGTTAGGAATTACCAGGTTAGGGTCGATACCTATTATTTTTCCATAACCTTCGCACAGCTGGCAGGCACCTAACGGATTATTGAAGCTGAAGAGGTGTTCCGACGGTTCTTCAAACAGAATGCCGTCTTCTTCGAAAACAGATGAAAAACTTTCACGTTTCAGCCCGGCCTTGTCAAATACTATGGCCTGGCAGTATCCTCTGCCTATATGGAGGGCTGTTTGCGCCGAATCGGCAGCTCTGCTCAGGCTATCGGCAGAATGATTTACAGCAAGCCTGTCGATAACAATATTTACTGTTTGCCCGAGGCGTTTTATGTTCGAGCCTGTAAGTTCATCGAACCTTATTATTTCTCCATTCAGCTCAAAACGATCGTATCCCTGTTTTTCAAGAAAGGTAAAATATTCTTTTAATTCTATATTGTCGGGAATACTGCCTGATGCGGTAAGTATAACCCTTGTTCCCTCTGCAAGAGATGCAAGAAACTCAACAATATCGTTAACGCTGTGCCTTCGTACTTCCTTGCCCGAAACAGGCGAAAAGGTTCTGCCTGCACGGGCAAATAACAGACGCAGGTAATCGCGTATTTCAGTCGATGTACCTACCGTCGAGCGGGGATTTCTCGAATTAACTTTCTGTTCTATCGCAATTGCAGGCGGAATACCGTTTATAAAGTCAACGTCGGGTTTGTTCAGCCTTCCAAGAAACTGTCTTGCATACGACGACAGGCTTTCAACGTACCGTCTCTGGCCTTCGGCATAAACAGTATCGAACGCCAGCGACGACTTGCCGGAGCCAGAAACACCGGTAATAACAACGAACTTATCACGAGGAATTGTAAGAGAAATATTTTTAAGATTATGAACCCTTGCCCCCTTTATTTCAATGCCGCCATGCATCTAAAACTGTTATGCGATTGTTAAAATTAACTTAAAAATCGCAAAAGTAGTATTTTATATCAAAAAGAATCTTTTACTTTGCATTATTAGTATTAATCTTAATATTTTTTCGGAGGACAGCCTATAAAACATTTCTACTCTATTAAAAAAGAGAGTTATGAACAAAATGATTTCTGACTGTGAACTGCTTACCATGTTCATAAAAGGTAATGAACGTTGTTTCGACGAATTAATCAACCGTCATAAGAATAAGGTTTTTGCATATATTAACCTTTATATTCGCGATCAGGCTCTTGCAGAAGACATATTTCAGGATACTTTTCTGAAAGTAATACAGTCGGTCAAAACCGGCCGGTATTCTGATAACGGGAAGTTTCTCTCCTGGGTTATGAGAATAGCTCACAACCTTATAATTGACAGTTTCAGGAGAGTTAAACAGCATAATACTGTTTCTAACGACAGCTACGAAGCCGATCTGTTTAACTCGTCAAAGTTTTCCGATACGAATATTGAAGACGACTACATAAAGAAGCAGATAAAAAAAGATATCAGAGCAATGATAGGCTGTTTGCCCGACGATCAGCGCGAAGTTGTAATACTGCGACATTATTCTGACATGAGCTTTAAGGAAATTGCTGACATTACCGGAGTAAGCATAAACACTGCGCTCGGCAGAATGAGGTATGCCCTTATAAACATGCGCAAAATAATGGAAGATAAAAAACTGTGCCTCACCGTTAACTGATATCGGCTGCGAGATGTATTTTGTTTTCCGGCAAAAATAATAATGTGCCGCTGAAGGCGTTTTTACATAACAAACAACGCCTATGGGATTAATTTCTACGCAACTTATTTCCTGTTCTGAAATAGAAGTAAACAATACCGACCTGTTTGAAGACGCCATTGGGATGGTCGCTGAATTTTCTGATGTAATAGCACTCCTCGGAACAACAACGTTTGAACCAGGAAAAGACCTTATGAAAAAATTGTCGGACAGGATAAAAGAAACCAGCGGATAGACCTTTTACAGAGAAAAGGTTGATTA
Organism: Bacteroidales bacterium; assembly: GCA_031285575.1. Taxonomy (GTDB): domain Bacteria; phylum Bacteroidota; class Bacteroidia; order Bacteroidales; family VadinHA17; genus LD21. Next base: position 5,236 of record JAITVX010000035.1, on the reverse strand, counting down.
TTGGCTGCATATCTTCCAAAACAAGTTTAATGTAATACTGTCGCAACCTCCGATTTCAGAAAATCTATTGCGGCGCGGGCAGGTTCTTTCTCAAGTTCCATTATCTTTTCAAACAGGCGTCTGGTAAGTTCCATTCCTGTTGAGTTGGTCGGAAGTTTTTCCGCCTCACTGTTAATGGTTTTAATCATGTTTGAGCGGGCACTTTTCACCACCTCCCATGCCTGTGGGCTCATATAAATCTGCTGCGACAGGTTATGTTCAAACTCGCTTCTTATGGTACCAAGCAGGGTTGAATGAAGCTGGTCTGCCGACATACCCGGAGAACTTACTCTTACAATCAGCGATTCCATCGAAATACGTTCAAGGAACAGAACAATCCGTTCGTATGCCTGAAGCCGTATAGGGGTGATTATCTTACTGTTTTGAATAAGCAACTCCTGCCTTATTTTATTCCGGTTGTCCTTTATCATGCTTTTAAGCGTAAGCCATGCTGCAAGCAGAACTAACAATGCGGGGAGCGTAATTTTAAGAATATCGGTAATTATTTCCATGTGAATTTAATTTATCAACAATTTTACAAAATTATTATTACTTTATATTACTTTCGCACGCAATTTTTTGTAGAAACGATGGAATTTTTATCAGACAGGATAAAATCGATGGCAGTGTCGCAGACACTTGCCATGACACAGAAAAGCAGAGAGCTCGCTGCCTGTGGAATGGACATAATCAGTTTAAGTATCGGCGAACCCGATTTTGATACACCCGATTACATTAAGGCTGCCGCCAAAAAGGCCATTGATGATAACTTTTCACAATATCCACCTGTCCCTGGCTATGCAGATTTGAGGGAAGCTATATCGGTCAAGTTCCTGAAAGAAAACGGACTCTGCTATTCACCCGCGCAGATTATTATATCTGCCGGAGCCAAACATTCGCTGGTGAATATTATCCTTTCGCTTGTAAACCCCGGCGACGAAGTTATAATCCCCGCCCCCTACTGGGTTAGTTATTACGATCAGGTAATACTTGCCGGAGGCGTTCCTGTTGTTGTGAGTGCTGCATTGGATAATGACTTCAAAATAACCGCCCAACAGCTTGAAGCCGCCATAAATGACAAAACAAAACTGGTGATTTTCAACTCGCCGTCGAATCCCACCGGAATGGTTTACAGTCGTGAGGAAATGGCAGGGCTCGCTACGGTTATTGAAAAACACCAAAACCTGTTTGTAATATCCGACGAGATTTATGAACACATAATTTTTGAAGGCGAACATGTAAGTATGGCCTCGTTTACCGGTATATACGACAGGGTGATAACCGTAAACGGCGTCTCAAAAGGATATGCAATGACCGGATGGAGAATAGGATACATAGGTGCCCCCCTGTGGCTTGCCGATGCCTGTAACAAGCTTCAGGGACAGCTTACCTCCGGAGTATGCTCAATTGCCCAGCGCGCAGCACTCGCAGCCATATCCGGTTTTGGCTGCGAGCAGGCACAGATGCGCGAAGCATTCAGGCGAAGGCGCGACCTTATATGCAGTCTGCTCGAAAACATAGAACACATAAAACTGAGAAAACCGCAGGGAGCCTTTTACGTTTTCCCCGACATATCGTACTTCCTTGGTAAAAGCGATGGTCATGTGCACATTGAAAACTCCAACGACCTAGCCATGTATCTCCTCGAAAAAGCCCGCGTGGCAACCGTAGGAGGAAACGCTTTCGGAGCACCAGGTTGTATAAGGCTTTCATACGCCACAGACGAAAAACTTATAACAGAAGCAATAAAAAGAATATCTGAAGCCCTTGCAAAATTGGAATAATCAGCTATGCTATTGCCACGGTGGTAGGTAGCACCACCCAGTCTCACTTAATTCAACGAAAGACTTTTACGAACCATGTTGTATTAGCCTCTGTTAAAAACTTATACGTTAAATTACCAAAACAAAATGTCCAAAAATTTAAAATGAAACGTCCCAAAAGTACATAGGGATATCTTTCAAGATCTTTTCTATAAATTACCACGGGGTACCGGTTAAATCGGTTAGATAAACTTTACTCATTGTAACTTTAAAAAAATGGTAATTTTAAAAAATATAAATATCCATATATACAATTGAACCTCAATATTTTTTGCATACCATACCGTTTTTCTCTATAACTCGGTATCTTCAAAAGAAAAATTCTTTTACATTTGCATAAATAAAAAATACGCATTACAATTTTCGTAAGATACCTGATAAATAAAAAATATTGATATGGATAAAGAAAAAAAAGAAATAAACCAGGACAAACTTAAAGCACTATCTGTAACGATAGGCAAAATTGAAAAGGACTTTGGTAAGGGAACCATAATGAAGCTTGGCGACCGTGCGGTTGATAACATACAGGTTATCTCCACCGGCTCCATTGGGCTTGATGCCGCCTTGGGTATTGGCGGCTTGCCACGCGGCAGGGTGATTGAAATATATGGCCCCGAAGCGTCGGGTAAAACAACGCTTGCCATACACGCAGTGGCCGAAGCACAAAAAAATGGCGGCATTGCTGCTATTATCGATGCCGAGCATACTTTTGACCGCAGCTATGCCGAAAAACTTGGCGTTGATGTTGAAAACCTTCTCATTTCACAGCCCGACAACGGAGAACAGGCGCTGGAGATAACAGATAACCTGATAAGGTCGGGAGCCATCGACATTATTGTTATAGACTCAGTGGCAGCACTTACTCCCAAGGCCGAGATTGAAGGCGAAATGGGCGAATCTAAAATGGGACTTCAGGCAAGGCTTATGTCGCAGGCGCTGCGCAAACTTACGGTAAGCATAAGCCGGACAAACACGTCGTGTATCTTTATCAATCAGCTGCGCGACAAGATAGGGGTAACGTTTGGAAGTCCAGAAACGACAACTGGAGGCAATGCCCTGAAATTCTATGCATCGCTAAGATTAGATATTCGCAGAACCAATCAGATAAAAGACGGCGAAGAAATTAAAGGAAGCCGTACCCGCGTTAAAATTGTAAAAAATAAACTAGCACCACCATTTAAAAAAGCAGATTTCGACATACTTTATGGCGAAGGCATTTCGCAACTTGGAGAGATTATAGATTATGGCGTTGACTTCGAGATAATTAAAAAAAGTGGCTCGTGGTTCAGTTATGGAGAAACCAAACTTGGGCAGGGGCGCGACTCCGTGAAGCAGATTCTTAAAGACAACCCTGAACTGTACGAAGAGCTGAAGATAAAAGTCGTTGAGGGATTAAAAAAGCAGTAAGCCCAATGTCATAAATATACGAATAATCCTGTCAGTATCATGGAAGAGCGTGTCAGCGCATTTGCAGACCTATGGTCTGAGCCATTTTTCTTTCATTATTCGCCAAGGAGTATCGGCAATGTTCAATGAGTGGAGTAAGGGAGGATGTAAAAGAGAAAGATTCCCCTGCACAAAAGCCCTCGAAGTGGTTATCACGGCTGATTATACCAAATATATTCAACCTTTTTGCTCTTTCCTATGGTATATATGCCTCCTCTTCGGAGAACTGTCATCCGTAAGGAACGTAGCCTTCGGTACAGACATGGGATTCATCGCCGTAAAAGAGATTGATTTCTCTCTTGTCCAGAACGGGTGTGTAGAACTTCGATGCTTTCGGCTTCGAATCGTTTCACCCAATCATTTTGGTTTGTGCTCCGACTTGTGCAGGGCTCAACCTTCTGATTTGAGCAATACGCAGCGACAACGTATCTGGAAAGAGAAATTTTCCCCCTTGCGGAAGCCGAGAGCGAGGACGTTCCGCTCTGATGCTGTAAATATCCGGATACTCATTCGTATCTGCATCTTGTATAGGGCGAAAATACAACAGTTCTATTATATGTGAAATAATTATGAACAATTACTTATATCATTTATGCAAAGCTAAACTCAGTCTAAAAAAGGGGCAATACAAAGCCGCTTTGGATTTGGAATATATGAAAAAAATACTCAAAAATATATGCGGTTGCCCTGGAAATTTTGTGTGTTTGTATGCATGAATAAAACGTTTCATTATCTTTACGCCCTCAAAATTTCTTGTTTAGTAACATGCCGTATGTTTATAGAAATCTTAAAATCGAAAATACATAAAGCTGCCGTTACGGCGGCTAACCTGCATTACATAGGCAGTATTACCATTGACGAAGACCTGATGGACGCAGCCGGGCTTCTGGAAAATGAAAAGGTTCATGTGCTGAACCTTAACAATGGCGAAAGGGTTGAAACGTACGTAATAAAAGGTACACGCGGAGCAGGCGAAATATGTCTTAACGGAGCCGCGGCACGGAAATTTATTCCCGGCGATATTGTTATTATTATGTCTTTTGCTTTCATGGAGCCAGAACAGGCAAAAACGTACAAGCCAACCATAGTGTTTCCCGATTCAAATACCAATAAACTTATTTAGTCTTGAAAAAGAATATCTTTCAGGCTCTTAAATTCGTAGCCTTTTTAATTGCAGGGGCAGGGCTTATGTGGCTTGCTTTCGGGTCTGTCGATTTCAGAAAGCTTTACGACGAACTTAAAATTGCCAACTACTCGTGGCTTCTGCTCTCAATATTTTTCGGGCTTGCGGCTTATCTCAGCAGGGCAAGACGGTGGTCGCTGCTGATAAAACCCCTTGGATACAAACATTCCTTCATCAACTCGTTCAACGCCCTGATGACAGGATATCTTGCCAACCTCGCCCTGCCCAGGATAGGCGAAATAACTCGGTGCGTAGCCTTGGGACGGAAAGAAAAAATACCTGTTGACCAACTCATCGGAACCGTAATTGTTGAAAGAAGCATCGATTTTATTTCGCTTGTCGCAATAATGATTGGTTTTGTTTTTACCAGCAGTATGGAAGTCAAAAGATTCATAAAGGAAAGTATAATTGAACCTGTTGAGCAAAGCATAATCTCGGTGTTCGGCTCTGCATGGATACTGTGGGCATCACTCCTCATACTCGGAACAGCAGCCATGATACTGATGATTATATACCGCCGCAGCCTGAAAAAAATAAGATTCTTCGCCAAACTTTTCGACATATTGAAAGGAATTGTAAACGGACTGAATACCATAAGGACTCTTAAACACAAGGGCGAATTTATTTTTCATACCGTTTTTATATGGGTAAGCTATCTGATGATGACCTGGGTTGTGGTTTTTTCTCTCGAAGCAACTTCGCACATAACCATTGGCGACAGTATTTTTCTCCTGGTAATTGGCGG